>JBFEXW010000033.1:0-12995 GCA_041562495.1 Marinobacterium sp.
CCCGCGTTTTTAGATGAAGTAGTGCTACGTTTTGGGATCTCAGATGTCGATTCGCATTATCATGTGCCTCTGCTTGTTTCACCTTACGGATATTCGACCTATCGCGGGAGCTGACATTGACTGTCGAAAAAACCAAAACAGATCTGAAGCGTAAAAATTTAAAACGTAGTTCGTCTGAGACACAGGATCAGCAGGTCTACGCGCATATTTTTGATGCAATTCTTGAGCATCGCCTGATGCCTGGTGCCAAGCTGACTGAAGAGGCGCTGGGAGAGGTGTTCGGTGTGTCCAGAACGATTATTCGCCGTGCGCTTTCGCGGCTTTCACATGAAGGGATTGTTGAGTTTATCCCGCATCGCGGAGCTTTTGTTTCCGAGCCGGATGTTGATCAGGCCCGAGAAATTATGGATGCCCGTCGGCTGATCGAACTGGCGGTGATTGAACGTATCGCTCAACGTGCTGGTCAGTTAGGTGCTGAGATCAAGCGCATTAGGGGGTTGATTGAAGAGGAGCATCTCTGCACGGAACGTCAGGACCTGGGGACGGCGATTCGTCTTTCGGGCGAGTTCCATCTGCAGTTGGCGAAGCTTGCCAACAATGAGCCTCTGAGTGGTTTTTTACGGTCGCTGGTGCCCCAGACATCGCTGATCATAGCACTCTATGAGTCTAGCAATGGTAGCCGTTGCGCAGTCGATGAGCATGGCCGTCTGCTCGATGCGATCGAAGCGGGTGATGTGGCGACCTCAGTGAAGTTGATGAGCGAGCATCTCGACCATGTCGAGTCCCGACTTGATTTCAACCAGGATAAATCAATACCTAATCTTCATCAGGTATTTGCCGGAAAAAATATAGCGAAGTAGCTGAGCTGCGATAACAGGCTCACTCCGGTTCGATAAGGATTCTGCTTCCGTTTCAGTTTTGCTGAGGCGGAAGTCAAAAACCTAACGACTATTAAGTTGTTAACAATGATAGAACCTGTCCACACAAGAGGCGGGTATCCGGAGGCAAAATGAGCAACGACAAACTATCTGCGGCAGAGCTGCGCGACCCCGATTCAAAACCGCCTCTCTCACAGGCGTTACCCTTGGCATTGCAGCATGTGCTTGCAATGTTTGTGAGTAATTTCACCCCCTCTATCATCATCGGACTTGCGGCAGGCTTCGCCTTCGGCAGTCCCGATATGGTGTTTCTGATTCAGATGGCGATGCTGTTTGCGGGTATAGCAACGTTGCTTCAAACCGTCGGATTTGGTCCGGTTGGTGCTAGATTGCCAATTATGCAGGGTACCAGCTTTGCATTTATTCCGGTGATGATCCCTATAGTTAAAACGGCGGGTCTGGGTGCACTCTTTGGTGGCATTATGATTGGTGGTCTGTTCCACGCGATGCTCGGTACCGTTGTCGGTCGTCTGCGTCACTGGCTGCCACCGCTGGTTACCGGTCTGGTTGTGCTCTCCATAGGTCTGGCACTGATTCCTGTCGGTATTCAGTATGCGGCGGGCGGTGTTCCGATGATGGGTAAACCGGAGTTCGGTTCATTTAACTACTGGTTCACTGCACTGGTTGTCATCGTTGTCTCTCTCGGCCTTAAGTTTTTCTGTAAAGGTATGCTGTCTACCGCGGCGGTACTGATTGGGCTGATCGTTGGATATCTGGTGGCGATCCCCTTTGGTATGGTCAGCTTTAAGGCGATAGCCAATGCGGGCTGGTTCGCTCTGCCAAATCCATTCGCTTATGGCTTTGAAGTTAACTCTGCGGCTGTTGTCGGTATGTGTCTGATGGCGATCGTCAGTGCTATTGAGACCGTTGGCGATATCTCAGGTATTACCAAAGGCGGTGCAAACCGTGAAGCGACTGAAAAAGAGCTTTCCGGTGGCACTTTTGCTGACGGTTTGGGAACCGCTGTTGCCGGTGTCTTTGGTGGTTTGCCAAACACCTCATTCTCTCAGAACGTAGGACTGATTGCGTTAACCGGCGTGATGAGTCGCTGGGTGGTCACGCTGGGTGGTGTGCTGTTGATCATCTGTGTGTTGATTCCCAAAGTAGGCGCGCTGATCTCCTCAATGCCGATCTCGGTGCTGGGCGGTGGTGTTATTGTGATGTTCGGTATGGTGGCATCGGCCGGTATCAATATGCTGAGTGACGTGATCTGGACGCGCCGGAATATGGTTATCTTTGCGGTGTCACTGTCGATTGGTCTAGGGCTGCAGCAGGTGCCTGAAGCGCTTCAGCATCTGCCGGCAACGCTGATTATCCTGCTGAAAACTGGTCTGCTACCTGTAGCGTTCCTGGCGATCGTACTTAACCTTATACTGCCTGAGGATAGCGATAAAGCAGCACTTTAGATTCACCACCTCGTTACATTTCAGGGGCTTCGGCCCCTTTTTTGTTCTGTGAAGATACAGCCCCCCCGGATCCTGACTATAAATAGATAGCTGAGAAAACTGACATAAAAGTTGTTAAAAGTACGCAATATTCCTTTTAAGTTTAAAGGTAATGTGCATAATCTATCAAAATGTAATTTTATTACATTTGAAAATTACATTTTATAAGAGCAGGCCTGAATAACGTGGTTAATGCAAAAGTAGCAGAGGTCACTGCGAGAATTATCGAACGTAGCCGTCAGTCGCGAGCCAAGTATGTTGCGCGAATGGAGGCGGCTCGTAATACCCGGGTGCAGCGTTCAATACTCTCCTGCGACAACCTGGCGCCTGGATTTGTGGTCTGTGGCGCCGAAGAGAAGAACGCACTGAAACTGACGGATAGTGCCAACGTCGCGATAATCACTGCGTATAACGATATGCTGTCAGCGCATCAGCCATTTGAGCATTTTCCACAACTGATTAAAGAAGCTGTGCATAACATGGGCTCTGTTGCGCAGGTCGCTGTCGCTGTGCCGGCTATGTGTGATGGTGTAACTCTGGGATAGCCAGACACGGATCTCAGGCTGTTCAACCGCGATACGCGGTTGGTCTGTCGCACAATATGTTTGATGGGCATATGTCAGGAACCTCAGGCAAAGTCCCGGCAGCGATTCATCTGACGCCCGAAGTGCTGAAGGGGGGGGGCGAAGGTTCACGGTGCTGATCTGATGGTTGGTGATCAGGTGCTGTCTGCTAGAGAGCGCGCAACCGCAGAGCTGAGTAGTGCCTGTTTAGGTATGAGGAGAGAGATGTTTGGCGGTATGCGTCAACTGGTATCTGGCGCCGAACAGGGGCCAGCTTTCTGTTTGGTCACGAAGCGATGGGAATTAACAACTAATCTGGAGCAATTATGAGTACACAAGTGGATGCCCTGTTAACAACCTCTCCGGTGATGCCGGTTCTGGTGATTGAGCGGGTAGAGGATGCGGTTCCTATCGCTGAAGCACTTAAGGCCGGAGGTCTGCGGGTGCTGGAAGTTACCCTGCGTACCCCTTCGGCACTGGATGTTATCAGTGCGATCGCGAAGCAGGTTGATGATGTGCTGGTCGGTGCCGGCACGGTAACCAGCGCGGCTGAGATTGCTCAGGTGAAGGCTGCTGGTGGTGCATTTGTGATCAGTCCAGGGTCAACTGAAACGTTACTCAAAGCGGGTGCTGAAGCAGAGATTCCCTATCTTCCAGCGATAAGTACGGTTTCAGAGATGATGCTGGCGATGGAATATGGTTACCGCGCATTTAAGTTCTTTCCGGCTGAGGCCTCTGGCGGTGCGGCTACGTTGAAAGCGTTTTCAGGCCCATTCCCAAATGTACGTTTCTGTCCTACAGGCGGGATTAGTGAAAGTAATTTTGGTGAGTATCTGAAGCTGCCAAATGTAACGGTAGTCGGTGGCTCCTGGGTAGTTCCACAGTCTCTGATCGATGCTAGAGACTGGCAGGGGATAACAGAGCTTGCTGCGAGTGCGGTTACCAAAGCGAAAAGCTTTTCGTGAATTGGGCATGAACTTTACTAGACGCATACCGCTTAAACGATAAAAACGAGGTGTTCCCGGATGATCGATCAGCACCGCTCCCCCTGTGCTCTTTGGCGCTAAGGGGGATCTGGCGATGAGAACGCAGTTTCCTGCGCTTTTTAACTCCATAAGGCGGAGCTCCAGATGCAACAATAGTAGGGAGAGCCTGATCCGGCCTGATACCCTGGCGTTTGTTGCGGCCGTTGAGGAGATGCCAGTCCGGGCAGTGATACGTCAGAGTGATACACCCGTAGATATCTACTGGGCGCCTCAATAGTTAGAGTCACCTCCCGCTGCGCGGCTGGTTCCTACAGGGAGGTAGGAATGATCTTCGCGTAGCGAAGGTCGTGACCTAAACCGCAAGGCAGGCGATGACCTGTTCCTTATATTTTCTGAAGATTCTGATCCTGTTCTATAGTTAAAAGTCTCTGTGAATCATAAAGTTCAGCACCCATTAGAAGTTTTTAGTTAGAATGGCGGTAAAATTTCTACAGGGGTCGGTATGTTGCGAATATGGCCCTGATAGATCACTAAAAACCTTGGCACAAGGAGTAGACTATGCGCCGTCCACTGGTGATGGGTAACTGGAAAATGAACGGGTCACTATCTTCAAATGACTCGTTGCTGCATGCCCTGAGCAGACAACTCAAAGACTTGGATAGCGTTGACGTTGCAGTGTGTCCGCCCTTTATCTACCTCCCTCAGGCGATCGATCTTTGCGAATCGACACGTGTGCGTGTCGGCGCTCAGAATATGAGTGATCAGGATAGCGGCGCGTATACTGGTGAGGTGAGTGGCGATATGCTCAGGGAGCTCGGGTGTACCTATGTACTGGTCGGACACTCAGAGCGTCGTACCCTTTACGGCGAAACAGATCAGGCCGTTGCGGCTAAGACCGAAAAAGCACTTGAAGCGGGGCTGGTGCCGGTTTTATGTGTGGGTGAAACGCTGGAAGAGCGTCAGTCCGGTGAGATGGAATCGGTAATTGGTCGTCAGGTTAAAGCGGTTCTTGAGCGCTGTGCTATTTCATCCTTTACTCAGATCGTCATTGCTTATGAACCGGTCTGGGCAATCGGTACCGGTGAGACCGCTACACCTTCTCAGGCGCAGGCGGTTCATGCCTATATCCGTCAGTTGCTGGCGGCTGAAGATGCGGAGATCGCGGAGCGCTGTACAATCCTGTATGGCGGTAGTGTTAATGAAAAGAGTGCAAAATCACTGTTTTCGATGGCTGATGTTGATGGCGGACTTGTTGGTGGCGCTTCGCTTAAAGCTGATTCCTTTAGTGCGATCTGCAGAGCCGCGGCACAAAGCCTTTAATCTATATTTCAGAACCCTGGTGCCCTGCTGATCTATGGCGATCTTCAGGGCTGTTTACCCCTCCAGTCGATGCGCATCGGTTTCTATTCGATCCAGACGCTGACCCAGCATAGAGACCCTTCCAAGATAGCGTTCATCCCCGGTGCTGCTGAACTCAAACTGATAAAGGCGTACCAGCTTGAGCCAGCCGTCCGCGCCACGCTTAATCCCGATCCCTTTGAGAGCGATGGTCTGGTCAAGCAGTTGCAGATCCATCTGGCTGCAGTAGCGTTTGGCTTCACTGAGTGCGCGCTCACGTGCCTTCAAACTTCGGTACCAAAAGAGTATTCCTAGGGATATAAGTGTCAGCCAGACTAGGTCTCCAAGATCGATATACAAGCGCTTACCTTTTGCAGAGAGATTGGGGGTTTAGATGGTAGATCCTACCATTTCCGCGGGTAAGCCTAAACTTTGACGGCACGGGTATAATACTTGATATAATCACTTGGTTATTGGTCCGGTGTGCTGAGGTGGTTATGGGAAATCTGAAGTTTGACAACACGTATGCGCGTTTGCCTGAGCACTGGTTTCAGCGCGTTGCGCCTACGCCGTTGAAGGCTTCCCATCTGATCAGTTTCAATGCGCCTCTCGCCGTTGAGATGGGACTGGATCCCTGCGAGTGGACACCGGATCAGATCGCCAGAACTTTTGGTGGACAACAGTTACCGGAGGGAGCTGATCCTCTGGCAATGAAATATACCGGGCATCAGTTTGGTACCTACAACCCCGATCTGGGTGACGGTCGCGGTGTATTGTTGGGCGAACATCTGGCACCAGACGGACGCCGCTGGGACTTGCATCTCAAGGGCGCCGGTAAAACAGCATTCTCCCGCTTTGCGGATGGTAAGGCGGTGCTGCGATCTTCAATTCGCGAATATCTGGTCAGTGAAGCGATGTATGGGCTGGGTATTCCAACCACGCGTGCGCTCTGCCTCTTGGGTAGCGAAGAGGTAACTCTGAGAAATGGTATGGAGTACTGTGCGCAGGTACTCAGAGTCACTCCCTGCCATGTGCGCTTCGGTCATTTTGAATACTTCTACTACAGTGGTCAGCATGCGGATCTCAAAGCGCTGGCTGACTATGTGATAGAGCGCTATTACCCTGATCTGCAGACGAAGGAAAACGCCTATCTGGCGATGTATCAGGAGGTGGTCAAGCGCTCTGCAAAACTTGTTGCTCTCTGGCAATCCTACGGCTTCGTTCACGGTGTACTCAATACGGACAATATGTCGATTATCGGGGAAAGTTTCGATTACGGACCTTTCACCTTTATGGACCGCTACGAAACAGACCATACCGCCAACAAGAATGATGAGCGAGGTCGCTATGCGTTTAAAAACCAGCCCTCAATCATGCAGTGGAATCTCGCAGCGCTGGCGCAGGCGCTACTACCACTGATTGAACGTGAGGATCTGGAAGCGGTTCTGGACAGCTTTGGAGAACAGTACTACCAGTTTTATTACGCGCGTATGCGGGCAAGGTTAGGCCTGCAGACAGAACAGCCGAATGATTTGCTGTTGATCGATGAGTTCCTGCAACGCCTTGAACGTGGCAGAGGTGACCTCAACCGCTTTCTATACTGGCTGACCGACTATACCGGCGGGGAAACTCTGGATGAGAGCGCAGGGAACGATTCCGGAATCTCAGACTGGTTGAAAAGGTTTATGGAGCGTCGGGCATCAGAAGCGGTCAGTGATCCGATGTGCAGTGTAAAATCCCGTGCGGTAAACCCGCTCTATATCCTGAGAAACTATATGGCTGAGGATGCGATCCGTGATGCGCAGGAGGGCGATTATCGTCTCGTTAATCAGCTACTGGCAATGCTCAGAAACCCTCATGAGGTCTATCCCGCGCTGGCCGAGTATGCAGGTACGCCACCTGAATGGGCCGCATCAATCTGTCTTACTTGCTCCTCCTGATGTGTAATTGGGTTCTGACGTTCGATGGTATCTGGAATCAGCCAGATACGGATCGAAAGCTGGGTGCTTAAACTGACAGCAGCGAGACACTCGCACCCTCGATGATAGAGCTGATCAGGCTATCTGATTATTGACCGTTAAATCCGTTAGGAGAGGGGATGCTGGATGACGCTTACCCCTGTAGTCGTTTACATCAGGTTGGGCGCGTACTCCGTTCTGTTTAGGGGTTGCGGCTATCTGGAGATCACGCGATACTGAATCAAACTGTACTCTCTGATCACAGGTGATCAATACCTATGTCTGCGTTTCCCACTAGTTTCTGGTTTGATCTCCTTGCACTCCTGTGGTTTACGCTGCTGTTTAACGGTTATATCTATTACACCAAAAAACGCAGCTACCAAGTGACCTGTCTGGCGAGTGTGATGCATCTCTACCGAACAGAGTGGATGAAGGAGATGCTGACCCGGGATGTACGGGTCTCGGATACTACTACTGTTGCGAATCTTGAACGGGGTGTCACCTTTTTTGCCAGCACAACAATGCTGGTGTTGGCAGGGTTGATGACGCTTCTGTCACGTACAGAAACTGCTATTACCCTGTTGTCGGAACTGCCGATGAGTCATCCGTTAACCGCGCTGGAGTGGGATTTGCGGGTGGTGACGCTGATGGTGCTTTTCGTCTACGCCTTTTTTAAGTTCACCTGGAGCCTGCGGCAATACGGGTTTGTATCGGTGATGATTGGTGGTGCGCCCCTGTTTACTAATCAGGATGATGAACGACTGATACAGGCACATGCGAACCGTATCGCTAAAACGGCATCAATGGCGGCTAACAACTTTAATACCGGACTAAGAACCTACTATTTCAGCATCGCGGTGCTGGGATGGATGATCAGCCCCTGGGTTTTTATGGTGCTGACAATGGTTGTGGTGTGGATTCTCTACCGTCGTGAATTTGCCTCTTCAACACTCAATACACTGATGATGTCCTCGGAGATTCCGGTCAGCAAATAGACCACCGGGGTTGAAAAGTGATTCTGCTCCCCCATATCTGTGTTGTTAACAACACTGACTAAGGAAATCAGGGTCGAATACAGATGAGTACAGAAACCAGACAGGAAACACTCGGCTTCCAGACTGAAGTGAAACAGCTTCTTCAGCTGATGATTCACTCTCTCTATTCAAACAAAGAGATCTTCATGCGTGAACTGATCTCTAATGCATCGGACGCAGGTGAAAAGCTGCGTTTTGAAGCGTTGTCCAACGCCGATCTTTACGAGAATGATGGTGAGCTAAAAATTAGGGTTTCGTTTGATGAAGCAGCGAAAACCATCAGCATCGAAGACAATGGCATCGGTATGTCCCGTGATGAGGTGATAGAGCACCTGGGTACGATCGCCAAGTCAGGAACAGCATCATTTCTATCCAGCCTGACCGGCGATGCGGCTAAGGATTCACAGCTGATCGGTCAGTTTGGTGTAGGTTTCTATTCCGCATTTATCGTTGCCTCCAAGGTTGATGTCTATACCCGCCGTGCCGGTTTGTCAGCAGTAGAAGGTGTTCACTGGTCATCTGCAGGTGAGGGTGAGTTTACGCTGGGCACCGTTGAGAAAGCTGAACGTGGTACGCGCATTGTACTGACGTTGAAAGATGATCAGAGCGAGTTTGCCAACGGTTGGCGTTTGCGCTCTCTGGTACGTAAGTACTCGGATCATATCGCGATTCCGGTCCAGATGGAGAAGGAAGCGATGCCATCGGGTGAAGAGCAGGAGACTCCCAAGGATGCTGCGCCAGAGATTGAAACGGTTAACAGTGCTACGGCTCTGTGGACCCGTAACAAGTCAGAGCTGAACGATGAGGAGTACAAAAACTTCTATCAGCATGTGTCACATGACTTTGCAGAGCCTCTGACCTGGGCGCACAATCGTGTAGAGGGGAATCTGGAGTACACCAGTCTGCTCTATCTCCCATCAAAAGCGCCTTATGATCTTTGGAACCGTGAAGCTCCTCGTGGTCTGAAACTCTACATCCAGCGCGTATTTATCATGGATCAGGCGGATCAGTTCCTGCCGCTTTATCTTCGCTTTATTAAGGGTGTGGTTGATTCCCGTAATCTGTCACTGAACGTATCGCGCGAGATTCTTCAGAAAGACCCTAATGTTGAGAAGCTGAAGACGGCACTGACCAAACGCTCTCTCGATATGATGGACAAGTTTGCCAAGAAAGATGCTGAAAAATACGCCGAGTTCTGGAAAGAGTTTGGTCAGGTGCTGAAAGAAGGGCCGGCTGAGGATCAGAACAATCGCGAACGTATTCTCAAGCTGATGCGCTTTGCATCAACCCATCTCGGCAACGATGAACAGGCAGTCAGTCTGGATGATTATATCGAGCGTATGGGCGAGAAGCAGGAGAAGATCTACTATCTGGTTGCTGACTCCTACAAAGCAGCGAAGAACAGCCCGCATCTGGAGATCTTCCGTAAGAAGGGTGTTGAAGTGCTACTGCTGACCGATCGTATCGATGAGTGGATGATGAGCCATATCTTCGATTATGCCGGTAAATCCTTCCAGGATGTCACCAAGGGTGAACTCAATCTCGACGGTGAAAATGCCGACGAGACCAAAGAACAGCAAGAGGAGCAGAACAAGCAGTTCGAATCTCTGATTGAACGTCTCTCCACGGTGTTGGATGAGCGTGTTGAGTCAGTGCGTGTGAGTCATCGTCTGACCGACTCTCCGGCCTGTCTGGTACTCGGTGACTATGATATGGGACTGCAGATGCGTCGTATTATGGAAGCGGCAGGACAGAGTGTTCCAGATACCAAACCGGTGTTTGAGTTTAACCCTGAACATCCGCTGATCAACAAGCTGGATCAGGAAGCCGATGAAGATCGCTTTGCTGATATGGCGATGATTCTTCACGATCAGGCGCAGTTGGCTGCAGGTGGTCAGTTAGATGATCCTTCGGCGTATATCAGTCGTTTGAATAAACTGCTGCTTGAACTCAGTGCTTAGTGTCTGATTACTAAGGCATAAAACTAAGAAAGGCTGGCGCATACAAGATGCGATCCAGCCTTTTTAATATCTAGGGTTTGTAATCAGATCTGGCCGCCGGATTAAACCGGACCGACTACCCAGTTTCCGCCGGAAGAGATCGCGATCAGCAGGTTGTCCTGTGCAATCTGAATCAGATCCTGAGGCTTATCGATATGCGGTTCATACTCGGCAACACCGACACAGACGGTGAGATCAATTGGATCGTCACTGAAGCTGAATGTCAGTTCACTACAGAGGCGTTGGATACGATGCCCAGCACCGATCGCCTGTGCCGCGTTGGTCTCTGTCAGTAGCATCGCAAACAGATCATCGCCAAAGCGACAGAGAAAATCTGAGCTGCGCTTCTGCTGATCAAGCATATTGGCCACTGAGCGCAACACCTCATCCCCGGCATCCCAGCCGAACTGGTCGTTGATATCACTGAATTTATCGATGTCGATAATGATCAGGGAAAAGGTGGTCCCTTCAAAACGTTTATTGTCACCGAGTGCCTTTTCGAGAACCGGCATCAGCGAGCGGTGGCTGCGCATCCCGGTCAGTGGGTCGCGCATCACATTGCTGGTCGATTGTTTTTCCAGGAAATGCAGATGAGTGGTGTCACGCAGAACACAGAGTATCTGCGTTTTATCGATCGCGACCAGTCGAATTTCAAACTGCGTTGGCTTCTGCATACCAACCGCTTTCCAGGCCGGTAACTGCTCAGGTGATACCAGCGCGCTAAGATCGACGCGCTGATCTGGGTACTGAAAAGCGGTGCTGATTGACTCATTCAGCTCCTGATACTGAGATTCAGTAAACAGCTCAGGTAGGGTAAACCGCTTTAAACCGGAGCTGTCCAGCCAGCTAAAACCTCCGGGAGAAGCACTCATGATCTTGTTCTGCTTCAGAGTCAAAACCATATCGGGGGTCGCACTCAGCAGTGCGCGGTAAAGTGGTTGATTCGCCTCGCTCATCACCGCCGCCTTATGTATCTGTCAATTGTTTTATAAGTTATATACTGAACCTATAAATCAGACTAACAGTTTTGTTAATTCCGGCAAGCAAAAATCGATAGCTTATCAGTCAGTTGGTTAAGGAAGGCTTTGCTCCCTTAGCTGTCCCCTGTAGTTCTGCTGAGTTTGTAGAGATGAATAGAGAAGAGAATCAGCCCGATCCAGATAAAGCCGAAACTGATTAATCGTCCGGTACTGAAAGACTCGTTCAGAATATAGATAGCACTGAAAAACTGAAGCGTCGGAGCGATGTAGTTCAGGAACCCCAGTGTGCCCAGCGGCAGTTTTCTCGCAGCGGATGCGAACAGCAGTAGCGGTATGGCGGTCACCATGCCAGCACCGATCAGATAGATACCGTACGTATCAAAATGAGAGCTGCCTTCGCTGCTGAGCATGTAGGTGTAGCCCAGCGCGATAGGTACAACGAGAGAAGATTCAACTGTCAGACCGGTCAGTGAGTCCACCTCGACCTGTTTGCGGATCAAACCGTAAAAGCCAAACAACAGCGAAAGGCTGAGTGCTATCCAGGGGATTCGTCCCAGACCGACCAGTTGCCAGAGCACGCCAATCAGTGCAAATGCAACCGAGGCCTTCTGTAGTGGAGTAAGTAGCTCGCCTAAGAAGATCCGTCCCAGCAGTATGGCAATCAGTGGAGAGAGAAAGTAGCCAAGACTGGCTTCTATCACCTGCTGATGACCGACCGCCCAGATATAAACACCCCAGTTTCCGCTGATCAGTATTGATGACAGGCAGAGCCAGAGTAGTATCTTCGGCTGCTTCATTACACGGAACAGTTTGTCCTGCTTGCCGCTGAGCAGAATCATCGCCAGCGTGATGACCAGACACCAGATAACCCGGTGGGCGAGTACCTCTGTCGAAGGGACGGCGGACAGCAACGAAAAATAGAGTCCGAATGAACCCCATATAAGGTAGGCAAGGCTGCCCTGAAGCAGCCCTTTAGAGTAATCGCTCAATCTGCACGCTCAGGTAGCTGAACTACGTCCGGATGCTTCTTTAACGTCTCGATCAGTGCATTCATCTCTGCATCTGTGCCGATGGAGATGCGCAGGAAGTTGGCGATATCGGGACGGCTGAAATGACGTACCAGAATGCCGTTGGTTCTCAGGTAGCCCATGAGCTCGGCCGCATCAATATAACGATGTTCGGCGAATACAAAGTTAGTCGCAGAGTCGAGCACACGGAAACCGAGCGTCTTCAATTGAGCGCAGGTGTCCTCACGTGTGTTGATGATCTGCTGGCAGGTCTGCTCAAAATAGGAGCTGTCCTCCAGCGAAGCGCAGCCGGCCTTGATTGACAGCATATCGACCGGATAACTGTTAAAGGAGTTTTTAACCCGCTCCAGACCTTCGATCAGTTCTGCGTTTCCGATCGCGAATCCGAGGCGCATGCCGGCCAGTGACCTTGATTTGGAGAAGGTCTGTACTACCAGAAGGTTAGGGTACTGTTCACAGAGTTTAATGGCTGATTTCGCGCCAAAATCGACATAGGCTTCATCAACCAGTACAACGGACTCGGTGTTGTTCTGTAAAAACCACTCGATCTTATCGAGACTCAGAGCCTTGCCTGTAGGCGCGTTAGGGTTGGCGAAAATCACTCCTCCGTTCGGGCGAATATAATCGTTGAGATCAATATCGTAGTTCTCAGTAAGCGGTATGCTGACCAGATCAATATTGTAAAGGTCAGCATAAACCTCATAAAAACTGTAGGTGATACCCGG
>JBFEXW010000034.1:0-12569 GCA_041562495.1 Marinobacterium sp.
AAGGGGACCTAAGTGCGCCTAATTAAATGGATCCTGCCCATACTGGTATTGGCCGCTGCGTTCTTTATCTTCATGCAGCTAAAAGCCAGCAAACCTCAACTACCGCCAAAACCCGCAGAGGAACGCGTCTGGAGCGTACATGCCGAATCGATTCAGTTAGCCCGCTTATCACCACAGATTGAGCTCTATGCCGCAATAGAAAATCCACAAAAGGTGAAACTCACCTCCTCTCTAGCGGCAGATGTACTCGAGGTCAACATACTCGAAGGGGAGAGATTTCGTCAGGGCGATCTGCTGATCAGGCTGGATACTCAAGATATTGATCTTCAGGTGCTACAGCAGGAAGCGCAACTGACCTCACTGGAGTCTCAGCTCGCCAGTGAAAACTTGCAGTATGAAAGTGATCTGGAAGCGGTAAAGATTCAGCAGGAGATGGTCCGTATCTCCCAGCGCGCTCTGAAACGCCAGCAGGACCTGTCGACCAGGAATCTGGCGAGCAGAGAACAGCTTGATGCGGCCGAAATCAATACCCAGCAACAGAATCTCAATCTGGTAAGCCGCCAGCAATCGATAGCGAACCATCCCAATCGTGTCGCGCAGTTACAGGCCTCTATCGCGCAGGCTCGGGCACAACTGGACAGCCTGAGTCTAGATCGGAAACGTGCGTTTATCTACGCCAGATTCGATGGTCGCGTAAGCAGCGTTAATATCGCCTCAGGTGACCGTGTAAAAAACGGTGATCTGCTAGCCCAGATCTACCCTGATAACGCAGTCGAGGCTAGGGCTCAGCTACCATTAACGACGCTTTCTCTCATCAAGCAGAGCGATGGCAGAACACCGCCTCTGCAAGGCGAAGTACAGATTGATGGTAAAACACTGGCGGTGACCCTGGACAGGCTAAGCGCAGACGTGACGACTGGCAGTGCTGGAATTGACGGGCTGTTCCGCTTCAAAAACAGCACCATACATCCGGAACCGGGCCGAACGCTCAGCCTGACACTAAACCTGCCTCTGATCGACGATGTCACAGCGCTACCAGCTTCAGCGCTGTATGGTACTGATCGTATCTATCAGATAAAGGATTCACGACTTAAGGCGATCAGAATACAACAGTTGGGGGCCAGAACCGGGAGTAACGGAGAACCTCAGGTGTTGATCAGAAGTCCTGAACTGAGAGATGGCGACCAGATCATTACCACGCAACTACCCAACGCCATCTCTGGCCTGCTGGTTGAGGTCGCCAAGTGAATCAACATACTGGCGTTAAGGGCTTAATCAGCCTGTTTACAACTCACCGGGTTGCCGCAAATCTGATCATGGTGCTGATGATAGCAGCCGGAATATTGGGTATTAAGCAGCTCAACGTACAGTTTTTCCCAAATTTCCAGTTGGATATTATCACTGTCAGCATCCCCTGGAGCGGTTCAACCGCTGAGGATGTTCAGACCTCTGTCATCCTCCCTGCAGAGGAGGAACTGCGTACGCTTGATGGTGTTAAACAGATCTTTGCCACTGCGCGTGACGGCAGTGCATCCTTTCGTATTGAGCTGGAAGAGACAACCGACCGCAACTACGCACTGTCTGAAGCGAAACAGAAGATGGATGCGGTCCGCTCCAGTCTTCCATCGGATGCGGAACAGCCACTAGTACAACTGATCACCCGTTACGACAACATCGCTGACCTGATTCTCACCAGTAACCAGGCGTCACTGGAAGAGCTGCGTAATCTGAGCCGCGAATTTGAGCAGCAACTGCTCGCGCGAGGCGTTCGTAAAGTCGATTTTCAGGGGATGCCGAAACAGGAGATCTCGATACAGGTATCACCCGATGCAATCACGCAACTGGGTTTGACTCTACCGCAGATCGCCAGCACGCTAAGAGAGCGGTCAGTTGATCTGCCCGCCGGCACTGCCGCCAAGGACGATGGCGCACGTCAGATACGCAGCCTTGGGCAACAGCGCGATGTGAGTGGATTTGAAAACCTGCCGCTGCTGACCGGCAAGCAGGGAGAACTGGTTCGTCTTGGCGATGTTTCGCTGATCGAAAAGCGTGATCAGGAGAATCAGGTCAGACTGTTTTTTAATGGTCAGCCCGCAATCATTCTCAGTCTGAAACGCACCGAGAACGAAGACAGTCTCAAAGCCGCCAAAATAATGAGCACCTGGCTTGAAGAGACACGAGACAAACTCCCCCAGGGAGTAGAAATTCACGCTTACAACGAGCAGTGGACTCTAATACGGGATCGAATCGACCTACTGATCACTAACGGCATCAGTGGTTTGATACTGGTGGTCGCGATACTCTTTTTGTTTCTCAATGGCCGCGTTGCGTTCTGGGTAACTATGGGTATTCCCGTCTCCTTCCTCGCAACGCTGGCGGTACTCTACCTAATCGGCGGAACGATCAATATGATCTCGCTGTTTGGTCTGATCATGGCGCTTGGCATCATCGTTGATGACGCAATCGTAGTTGGAGAAGATACTCTGGCTCATGCTCAGATGGGTGAAAGTTCTCGGCGTGCTGCCATCGGCGGTGCGCTTCGTATGCTATCCCCGGTCACAGCCTCATCTATGACTACCATAGCAGCCTTTCTGCCGCTGATGCTGGTTGGTGGCATTATCGGCAATATCCTGGTCGATATCCCGACAGTTGTTATCTGTGTCATTCTGGCGTCTCTGGTTGAGTCCTTTTTTGTCCTGCCCGGCCACCTTCACCACTCACTGATCCGCGGCGATGCGATCCATCCATCCCGCATACGCATCAGGCTGGATAATGGCTTTAACTATTTCAGAGACCGTCTGTTCCGACCCTTTGTAGAAACAGCCATCAAACTTCGCTGGAGTTCGCTTGCATTTGCTGTCGGGATGCTGATTATCAGTGCCGGTCTGCTCGCTGGAGGGCAAATTAAATTCAACTTCTTCCCATCCACCGAGCAGGATACGCTCAACGTAAATGTTCAGTTTGTATCGGGCAGCGATTCCAGCCAGGTGAGAGCGTTTCTCAAACAGCTCGACAGCACACTGCAGCAGACCGACAGAGAGTTCGGTGGTCACCAGTTGAAGATGAGTCTTGAAAAGCTCCATACAGCACGTTTCTCACGTACCGGCGCCGCTTCTACAGGTGAAGAGTACGGCTCACTGGCCGTTGAACTCTACCCGGGAGATAGCCGTTCAGTTAGCACCAGTGAATTTATTAAAGCCTGGCGTGAGCATATCCAGATGCCGGCCGGAATTGAGAAATTCTCCATCGATGTGGACCAGGGCGGTCCTCCAGGCAAACCGATTGAAGTAAAACTCTCCGGAAGCAATATTGTTGCACTGAAATCAGCATCACTGGAACTTCAGGATGTACTGAAGAGCTATACCGGACTGAGTAATATCGATGACGATCTGCCCTACGGGAAATCACAGCTGATCTATAGCCTGACGCCTGCGGGGGAAGCGGCCGGACTGCGACTTGAACAGATCGGGCGCCAGCTTCGCGCAGCCTTTGATGGCATCGAAGTACAGTCATTCTTTGAGGGCCGCGACGAGATATCGGTACGCCTGCTGATGTCCGATGAACAGCGCAATCGCCTCAGCGCCCTGAATGCACTGCCGATTGTATTACCCGATGGCAGCGTCACACCGTTGAGCAACGTTGTCGCATTCAGGCCGAAGCAGGGATTTGACTCTCTGACTCGCATTGATGGACTGCTGTCGATCAATGTGTCAGCGGATCTAGATGAGGCGGCGGCCAACGCGAACGAGATCATTGATGATCTTAAAGCACGTGTACTGCCCGACCTGTTGGCCAGTTATGGTATCGATGCGAGCTTTGAGGGCAAAAACCGCGACCAACGGGAAACGATCGCCGATATGCAGATGGGATTAGTGATAGCGCTGGTGCTGATCTATGTCATTCTGGCCTGGGTATTTGGATCCTACAGTTGGCCAGTTACCGTGATGCTGGCCATTCCGCTCGGCCTCACTGGCGCCATTCTGGGTCATTACCTGACGGGATTAGACCTTACCGTACTCTCACTGTTCGGCTTCTTCGGCCTCTCCGGCATCGTGATCAACGACTCCATCGTTCTGGTGACCTTCTATAAAAAGCTGCGCGAGCAGGGTATGAATATGCATGATGCCGTTGTCGAAGCCGCCTGCCAGCGTCTCAGAGCTGTACTGCTAACCTCTCTGACAACGATAGGTGGCCTGATGCCGATACTGTTTGAGACCTCTCTGCAGGCACAGTTCCTGATCCCGATGGCGACCTCAATCGTCTTCGGCCTCGGTTACGGTACGCTGCTGATACTGGTGGTGGTTCCCTCTCTGCTGACTATCATTGAGGGTGGTCGTGAACGGCTGGGATTCAAACCGATTGTCGACAACTCGGTAACGACCCCCACCTCAGAGTAGATCCAGTCAAAAAAGGCGACCGCGACCAACGGTGCTTTTTGCAGAAACCCATCTGCGACGCAGGTGATGACAAAGAGCATCGCTGGCGCGACATCTTCGAGATCGGCTCCTACATGCAGTAAAAAAGGCGAAGTCTGAGCCTCGCCTTTTTAGTCTTAGAGAGCGGAGGTCACTTCTCCGGCAGTAATCCCCGCGGACTGAATCTGAGTACCAGCAGCAGTGCCAGCCCCATAAACAACAGGCGCATATGGGCAGCGGAATCCACCAGATGATCCTTAAGCGCTCCATCCGCAAGAAACGCGGTAACAAAGGCCATCACCTCCGGACCAAAGGTTTCCGCTTTTATCCACAGATACCAGATCAGCACACCGCCTACGGTCGCGCCCCAGTTATTACCGGAGCCACCGACGATCACCATCACCCAGATCAGGAAGGTGTATCTGAGCGGGTTATAGCTCGACGGAATCATCTGGCCATCCAGCGTAATCATCATTGCACCAGCCAAGCCACAGATTGCGGAACCGATAATAAAGATCTGCAGATGACGACGGGTAACATCCTTACCCATCGCGGCGGCAGACACCTCGTTGTCACGGATCGCCCGCATCATTCGTCCCCAGGGCGAGTTCAGGGCGCGCTGAGAAAACCAGATCAGTGTCAGCAGAACGGCAGCAAACAGGCCAGTGTAAAGAATCTTCACCAGCAGGGTTGAGGCCGTAACTGGATCCAGTCCTAGACTCGCGGCACGCTCAACGAACGCCGCGCTCTCCTGCAGTTCTATCTCATAGGGCACTGGCCACGGACGAGGAATCCCGTTAACGTTCATCACACCACGTGACAACCACTCCTCATTCTTCAGCACTGCTATCAGAATTTCACCGATCCCAAGCGTTGCAATCGCCAGGTAATCAGAGCGCAGCCCCAGGGCCGTTTTGCCGATAAACCAGGCTGCTATTGCTGCAAGAACGGCGCCCAATGGCCAGGCAAAGAGTGTCGGCAACGCCAGACCACCGAGATACCCCTCAGCAGCTGGATTGATCGCTTCGACCGATTTCACGGCAGGATCTAGAATGGTGCGGAACAGCACAAAACCGATCAGCAGCACCAATGGAAGTGCCAGCAAACGAGCCATACCCGATTTGCGTCGATAAAGCGCCACCGCAGCGATGATCGTCAGTACGGCTACCACAAGCGCGCCCAGAATCTGCCAGCCGCCGGCTGTCATCGCTCCCTCGGTTGGTGGCATCGCGATCAGTACCGGCGCCAGCCCTCCCAGTGCAACAAACCCAACGATACCGACATTGAACAACCCGGCGTAACCCCACTGCAGGTTTACGCCCAGCGCCATGATGGCTGAGATCAGGGCCATGTTTAAGATACCCAGAGAAGCATTCCAGCCCGAGGTTACACCCTCAATCAGGAACAGCGCAGGTATCACCAGCATTAACAGACGCTCACGAAGAACCAGATTATCTGTTGTTTGGACTCGGTTCTGGCTCATACCGCTTTCCCCTTGAACAGACCGGTTGGCTTAAATAACAGCACAGCGATCAGAATGATAAAGCTCACGGCAAACTTGTATTCGGTCGAGAGCAGTTGCAGCAACCCCTCGGGTTCGAAGTTCGGAAGCAGATAACCTGCAACCTTCTTCCATGCATAGGTAATACCAACCTCAGAGAAAGCGATAATAAAGCCGCCCGCGATTGCTCCTATGGGGCTTCCCAGACCGCCTAAGATTGCCGCGGCAAACATCGGCAGCAACAGGTGGAAATAGTTAAACGCTTTAAAGCTTTTATCCAGCCCGTAGAGCACTCCTGCTGTCGTTGCCAGCGCAGCAGCGATAATCCAGGTAATTGCAACAACACGGTTGGGGTCTATTCCGGACAGCAGCGCGAGATCTTCGTTATCCGAAAACGCACGCATCGATTTACCGGTACGTGTTTTAGCCAAAAACCAGAACAACGCGATGACTATCAGTGCAGCGGTAACCAGTGTAATCAACTGCGTCGTTTTGAACGCCAGCGGCTCGCCCAATCCAGTCAGGGCTTTAAACTCGCGTGGCGAGATTACAAAGCGCGTACCATCGGCAAACTTGATGTCGTCAACACCGATCAGAAAACGGGTGATTGCGTTCATCATGAACATCACACCCACCGAGACCATCACCAGAGTGACCGGTTTCGCTTTAACATCACGGTAATAGCGGTAAACCACCCGGTCCGTTCCGAGGACCAGAAGTGCGGTTGCCAGAATACCGATCGGTAGCGCCAGCAGCGCTGTTGGCAATGGACCGAGTGACAGGCCAGCAGATTGCAGCCCCCAGGTCACAATAATGGTAATCGCCGTACCAAAAGCCATGGTATCGCCATGAGCAAAGTTGGAGAATCGCAGAATCCCATAGATCAGCGTGACGCCCAGTGCACCAAGGGCCAACTGCGCACCATAAGCCGATGCGGGAATAATGATGTAGTTGGTCAGCACCACCAACGCATGAACAGCATCCATCTGATTAACCTCCCAGGAATGTTCGACGAACTTCCGGGTTGGCCATCAGAGCTTCCCCAGTGTCAGTGTAACGGTTAGCACCCTGTACCAGCACATAACCGGTATCAGCTATCTCCAGCGCCTGCCGGGCATTCTGTTCAACCATCAGAATTGAGATCCCGGTTCGTGCGACCTCAATGATCCGATCAAAAAGTTCGTCCATAACGATCGGTGAAACACCTGCGGTTGGTTCGTCAAGCATCAGCAGTTTCGGTTTGGTCATCAACGCACGACCAACGGCAACCTGCTGACGCTGACCACCAGAAAGCTCACCGGCGTTCTGATTACGCTTCTCCTTCAGAATCGGAAACAGGTCATAAACCTGTGTCATCGTATCCTGAAAATCATCATCACGGATGAAGGCGCCCATCTCCAGGTTCTCTTCGACCGACATCGTTGGGAAAACGTTATTGACCTGAGGAACGAACCCCATCCCTTTATAAACCCGCTGCTGAGGCGTCAGATGCGTAATATCCTCACCATCAAGTATCACCGAACCTTCACTCAGCTTCAGCATTCCAAATACTGACTTCATCGCGGTCGATTTACCGGCACCATTAGGTCCAACAATTACCGCAATCTTGCCTTGCTCCACCCGTAGTGTGCAGCCATGGAGAATATCTGCGCCACCATAACCACCGCGCATATCAGAGGCATCGAGAAAACTCATTGCGCACCTCCCTGTCCCGCTTCATCACCCATACCCGGCTGAGCACCATGATCTTCATGGTGCGCGGACTCATTCGCTATCTCCTGTTTCACCTTGTTTTTCAGACCACGTCCAAGATAGGCTTCGATTACCGCTTCGTTATTCATCACATCCTCAGGCGTACCCTGGGCCAGCACATGACCTTCAGCCATGACAATAACCGGATCACAAAGACGTCCGATAAAGTCCATATCATGCTCAATCAGACAGAAGGTATAACCACGCTCTTTATTGAGTCGTACGATCGCATCACCAATGGTATTTAGTAATGTGCGGTTTACACCGGCACCAACCTCGTCAAGAAACACTATCTTGGCGTCAACCATCATGGTGCGCCCGAGTTCCAGCAGTTTTTTCTGGCCGCCTGAAAGATTTCCGGCTTTCTCGTCTGCAACATGGGTAATCGTCAGAAACTCCAGCACCTCATCCGCTTTGCGGCGCAGAGCTGCCTCTTCCTGAACGATGCGCCCGCGGTTAAACCAGGCGTTCCACAATTTTTCACCCGCCTGTGCGCCAGGTACCATCATCAGGTTTTCACGCACCGTCATCGTCGGAAATTCGTGCGCTATCTGAAAGGTTCTCAATAGCCCCTTATGGAACAGTTCATGCGGTGGTAGTCCGGAGATATCTTCACCATCCATGATGACCTGTCCGGAGGTAGGTTTATGCACACCGGCGATGACATTAAACAGCGTCGACTTCCCGGCGCCGTTTGGGCCGATCAATCCAGTAATCGAACCCTTTTCAATCTCCAGTGATGCGCCATTCACTGCCCTGAAGCCACCAAAATGCTTATGTAGGTTCTTTACCTGAATCATGACTTCTCCAACTTAAAGAGGTTGGTTTTCACATCAAACTCCAATCAATTAGCCCAGTTCTGTTCTCGTAAAACATCGACCGGACAACCCAGTTGCTTTTGACAACTGGATTTATTGAATTCATAGCAAAAAGCCCGGAACAAGCCGGGCTTTGGATTTTTACGATACTGCGATGTAGCAAGCCGGCTTAACGGTAGCCAACTGTCTCCACCTTACCATTTTTAATTTCCACTTCGCGGAAAGTACCGGCAGATTCACCTGGGCCGATCAGCTCAACGGACGAAGCACCCTGGTAATCGATATCCTTACCAGCTGCTAGCAACTCCAGTCCTTTTGCCAGTTCACCCGGAAGGATAAGCTCACCCGGAGCGTTGGCAACATCGAAGATCTTCTCTTTATAAACTGATGGATCGGTAGTTCCTGCTGCCTACATCGCCAGTAGCATCAGTGCAGCAGCGTCATAGGCCTCACCTGCATATGCACCACTTGGATTAAATTCAGTCGCCATCTCAGCAAATTTAGCTTTACCGTCACCTTTAGAATCTGGCAACTGACCAAAAGAACCGTTCAGTTCTGAACCGAAATTCTCTTCCAGTTTAGCGCCAACCATGCCATCAGGAAGAACGAAAGTCTCGAAAGCCCCCTGATCCAGAGAGCCACGGATAATCGCTGAACCGCCCTGATCTACATAACCGGCAACAACCAGTGCATCACCGCCAGCAGATGCCAGCGCACCGATCTCTGCCGAGTAATCAGCCTTGCCATCTTCATGGGGTGCGTTAATTGTCACCTCACCGCCTTTCGCGGTGTAAGCCGCTTCAAACGCGTCAGCCAATCCCTTACCGTAGTCGTTGTTGGTATAGGTGACTGCGAGCGACTTAATGCCATGCTCAAGAATAATATCTGCCATTGCGTCTGACTGACGGGCATCAGAAGGCGCTGTACGGAAGAACAGACCATTATCTTCTTTAGTGGAAAGTGCCGGGCTGGTTGCAGAGGGTGAGATCATTACAACACCGTTTGGCATCGCAACGTTCTCCAGAGCAGCGCCAGTCGCACCGGAGCACATAGCACCCATAACACCTTTAACACCCTCTACTGTGATCAGCCGTTCAAGGGTTGCCGTTGCAGCTGCTGCGTCGATACAGGTTGAATCACCGCGAACCGGCGTCACCTTTGCACCACCAAGAAGTTTTCCGGAATCGCTTACCTCTTTCATCGCCAGTTCCGCACCCGCAGCCATGTCAGGTGCCATAGACTCCAGCGGTCCGGTAAAGCCAAGTGCAACGCCCAATTTAACATTTTCAGACGCAGCAAATGCTGCTGTCGACAGCAGGGAAGCAGTCGCTACGGCCAATGCCAGTTTTTTCATTATTTTCTCCTTATGGACAAAACAGCCAATATAGACGCAGACTTCTGATTCACCGCTCATTGGCTGAATATCTAGTTACAAGAGCTTACCCCCAAAACCCTACCCAACAACGATTTTTTTAACAACAATAATTATCGTGAAAATCATTGGAGAGCACTGAATTTCCGGCACTTTCCAGTAAAAAGCTCTGTTTTGCCATTTTTGTATCGACCGGCAAAGACAAACCAGGCCCCTTCAGCCCAGATCAGTTCATTGATCTCAACGCTTAAGGTATACTACGCGGCCAAATTTTTTACATATGGGCGGTGTTTCACGCGGTGGAACAGCTCGAACGACAGGTTGAGTAAATGAATTCAGATTTGGCGCTGCTACAACCCTATCCATTTGAGAAGCTAGCCAAGCTATTGGGCGATATAACGCCGGCCACCGATATCCCTCATATCTCGCTTGGCATCGGTGAACCCAAGCACCCTGCGCCCACCTGTGTCACTAACGTGCTTAACGCAAAGGTCAATCTGGTATCGCACTATCCGAGCACCAAAGGATCTCAGGCCGTTCGTGAAGCGATCAGTAACTGGTGTACTCGCCGCTTTGCTCTCAACCCCGGTACGCTCAGTGCAGATGATAATATTCTGCCGGTTAACGGTACCCGTGAAGCGATCTTTGCTTTCACCCAGATCGCCGTAGAGCGCAAACCTGGAGCACTGGTTCTGTCGCCAGATCCCTTCTATCAGATATATGAAGGCGCGGCCTATCTCGCCGGTGCTGAGCCTCATTTTCTGCCAACGCTGGCAGAGAATAACTTTGTTCCTGACTATGATGCGATTCCAGAAGAGATCTGGCAGCGCTGTGAGCTGCTGTTTGTCTGCTCGCCCAACAATCCCTCGGGTTCAGTCCATAGTCGTGAGCAACTGATTAAGCTGGTAGAGCTGTCCGATAAATACGATTTTATTATCGCTTCCGATGAGTGTTACTCAGAGATCTACTTTGATGAGAGCAAGCCACCGGTCGGACTACTGCAGGTATGTGCTGAACTTGGCCGTGATGATTTTAAAAACTGCGTGGTTTTCCACAGTCTGTCAAAGCGATCCAACCTGCCCGGCCTGCGCTCTGGCTTTATCGCAGGCGATGCCCGCCTGATGAAACCTTTCCTGCTCTACCGCACCTATCACGGCTGCGCGATGCCACTTCAGGTTCAGGAGGGTTCTATCGCCGCATGGAACGATGAGCAGCATGTAGCTGACAATCGCGAACAGTATCGCCAGAAATTTGCTGCAGTACTGGAGATCCTGTCACCGGTAATGGATGTAAAGATGCCGGATGCCAGTTTCTATCTCTGGGCACCGACACCTATCGCCGATGACGAGTTCACGGCCGGACTCTATAAACAGCAGAACCTGACCGTACTTCCAGGGCGTTATCTGTCCCGCGAGACTGACGAGGGTCTCTACCCCGGTTCCGGTTATGTTCGTATGGCTCTGGTCGCGACGGTTGAAGAGTGCGTCGAAGCCGCCTGGCGTATTCGCCGTTACGTCGAATCCCTGCAGGAGGTCTGAGATGACAATTCGCGTCCATGGGATCACCAACTGCGACTCAGTCAAGAAAGCACGCAAATGGCTGGAAATCGCTGGTAAAGATTATGAGTTTGTTGATTTCCGCAAAGCTGCACCCAGCGAGTCTGAGATCAGCAAATGGGTCAACTCAGCCGGTATTGCTAAGGTACTGAACAAACGCGGCACGACCTGGCGCAATCTTAGCGACGCACAGAAAGCCGTTACAGATGAGACTGAACTGGTTAAGCTCATGGCTGAACAGCCTACGCTGATCAAGCGTCCAGTCATCGAAACAGATAAGGGGCTTATCGTTGGCTATAGCGCCGACGAGATGGAAGCTCAGTGTTAATTTTCTAGTTAGACGAGGTTTGTAATGACAAATTTTGCTTTTGGCCTGGGTATAGGCACCAAATCAGCAGCCGGTGAATGGCTGGAAGTGTACTTCAATCAGCCCGTACTGAACGCTGGCGATGCGCTTATTTCTGCTGTTGCGCCGGTCGTAGGTTATGAAGGCGGAAACCAGACTATCGAATTGAGCGCAGCCCAGCTAAAAGGTCTGGAAGCAGCATTCCTGAGCGTAGATGCCGAAGATCAGGCTCAGATTACCGAAGTTCTGGAAGGCACCACTCAGCCACTGGTACTGTGCATTCTGGAAACTGACAGCGCTCCAGAGAGCACTGCAGAAGTTTACCTGAAGCTCAGTCTGCTCTCGCACCGCCTAGTTAAACCACATGGTCTGAACCTGAGTGGCATGTTTGGCAAGTTGCCTAACGTTGCCTGGACCAGCGAAGGCGCCATTGCACTGGACGAACTACCACAGCACCAGCTCGCAGCGCGTGCCCAGGGCCGCGTTATCAACGTACAGTCAGTCGACAAGTTCCCACAGATGAGCAACTACGTGGTACCAGCTGGGATCCGTATCGGTGACGCGTCCCGCATCCGCTTGGGTGCACATGTTGGCGAAGGTACGACAGTAATGCACGAAGGGTTTATCAACTTTAACGCCGGCACACTGGGCGTAAGCATGGTTGAAGGCCGTATTTCTGCAGGCGTTGTAGTTGGTAACGGATCAGACCTCGGCGGCGGCTGCTCAACCATGGGTACCCTGTCTGGTGGCAACAACGTCATCATCTCTGTCGGCGAAAACTGTCTGCTGGGTGCAAACGCAGGTCTGGG
>JBFEXW010000035.1:0-12567 GCA_041562495.1 Marinobacterium sp.
ATAGGCGTCACGTCGGTGATGTTTGCGATTTTGTATCCGCACGCATTCAGCGCACGCACCGCAGACTCACGACCTGGACCAGGTCCCTTAACAAACACGTCGAGGTTTTTCAGGCCGTACTCAAGTGCAGCCTGACCAGCACGTTCTGCAGCAACCTGTGCTGCAAACGGGGTGCTCTTACGAGAACCGCGGAAGCCTGAACCACCGCTAGTTGCCCATGACAGAGCGTTACCCTGACGATCGGTAATAGTAATAATGGTATTGTTAAAAGAGGCGTGGATGTGCGCGAGCCCGTCCGCTACCTGCTTTTTAACTTTTTTACGTGTGCGATTATTTGGCTTAGCCATATTAGCAATTCCTATCGCTTACTTACGGATCGGCTTACGCGGGCCCTTACGGGTGCGAGCATTAGTTTTGCTGCGCTGACCACGAACGGGCAGGTTACGACGATGACGCATACCGCGGAAACAGCCAAGGTCCATAAGACGCTTGATATTCATGTTGACTTCACGACGCAGGTCGCCTTCAATAGTCAACTTGGCAATTTCACCACGAACATTATCGAGCAGCTCTTCTGACAGATCACCAATCTTAGTGCTTGGTGCAATGCCTACGGACTCACAAATCTGCTGTGCAGTTGTGCGGCCGACTCCATAAATGTAAGTCAGTGAAATTACCGCATGCTTATTGTCAGGAATATTGACGCCAGCTATACGGGCCATTCAATGTACTCCATATCATATTTAAACGCTTCCGGAATGAACCGGAACGAAATTCATTCAGTTCGTGGAAGGCGCGCAATCATACTCGCTGATTAGAAATTAATCAAGAGCTGCGAACCTTCCGTTACCCCTTTCAGTTCAGGAATTAACCCTGACGCTGTTTATGACGGGGTTCCACTTTGCAGATCACGCGAACGGAACCGTTACGACGTACGATCTTGCAGTTACGGCAAATCTTTTTAACAGATGCACGTACTTTCATGATCCACCTCTTTGGCTTAGCGCAGGAAACCCGCGCCGCCCTTAAGATTTGATTTCTTCATCAGGGACTCATACTGGTGTGACATCAGGTGTGATTGCACCTGCGCCATGAAGTCCATTACCACAACTACTACGATTAGCAGCGATGTACCGCCGAAGTAGAAGGGTACGTTCCATGCAACAACGAGCGCTTGCGGCATCAGAGATACTGCAGTGATATAAAGCGCGCCGAACAGAGTAAGACGGCTAAGAACGCTGTCGATGTAACGAGCGGACTGTTCACCAGGGCGAATACCCGGGATGAAGGCACCCGATTTCTTCAGGTTATCCGCCACTTCACGAGGATTAAACATAATCGCCGTATAGAAGTAGCAGAAGAAGATAATTGCTACGGCAAATAACAGAATATACAGAGGCTGGCCTGGGCCGAGTGCCAATGCAACATCCTGTAACCAGCTCATCCCTTCCGACTGACCAAACCATTGGCCAAGAGAAGCAGGGAAAAGCAGGATCGAAGACGCGAAGATAGGCGGTATAACACCGGCCATATTCACTTTCAACGGCAAGTGACTAGTCTGTGCCGCATAGACACGACGACCTTGCTGACGCTTCGCATAGTTAATAGTGATTCGACGCTGTCCGCGTTCCATGAATACCACGAAACCGACAGTAGCGACCGCTACAACTGCGATAGCCAGCAACGCCAGGATGTTTAAGTCACCCTGACGAGCCGCTTCAAAGGACTGACCGATCGCACCAGGCAGACCCGCCACAATACCCGCGAAGATCAGAATCGAAATACCGTTTCCGATACCATGTTCAGTTATCTGCTCGCCCAACCACATCAGAAAAACAGCACCCGCCACCAAGGTAACAACTGCTACAAAATAGAAGCTGACACCTACAGTGAAAGATACACCCTGATTGGCAAGACCAACTGCCATCCCAAGCCCCTGCACGGTAGCGAGAAGCACCGTACCGTAGCGAGTGTACTGGTTGATTTTACGTCGACCAGATTCACCCTCTTTCTTGAGCGCTTCCAACTGAGGGCTTACTGCCGTCATCAACTGCATAATAATAGATGCAGAGATGTACGGCATGATCCCCAGCGCCAGTATAGACATCCGCTCCAGTGCACCACCGGAGAACATGTTAAACAGACTAAGGATCGTGCCCTGATTCTGATCAAAGAGTGCCGCGAGACGGTCCGGGTTAATACCCGGAACCGGTATATGCGCACCAATACGATAAACAATGATCGCGATGGCGACATAGCGGAGACGAGCCCAGAGCTCACTTAATCCGCTTTGCATTCCCGCTGGTATTTGTCCTTTGATAGCCATTTATTCCTCGACTTTACCGCCGGCAGCTTCAATTGCAGCTTTCGCGCCTTTGGTCACTTTAAGACCTTTAACGGTAACTGCTTTCGTGATTTCACCAGACAGAATCACACGTGCAGAGGTAATCTCCTCACGAATGATGTCAGCCTGTTTCAGCGCAGCCAGATCGACAACGTCGACACCAGCCGTTGCGAGTTCATTAAGACGAATCTCTGCAACGTAACGCGCCTGGCGTGAAGTGAAACCAAATTTTGGCAGACGACGCTGAATAGGCATCTGACCACCTTCAAAACCTGGATTTACACTACCGCCTGAGCGGGATTTCAGACCCTTGTGACCACGGCCACAAGTTTTACCCAGACCGGAGCCGATACCACGACCAACACGCTTAGGAGCGTGCTTGGAACCAGCACCCGGGCGAAGAGTATTCAAACGCATTTGGGTGACTCCTCTATTAGTCTTCTACACGCAACATGTAGCTGACTTTGTTAATCATGCCACGTACTGCTGGAGTATCTTCCAACTCAACAGTGTGACCGATACGACGCAGACCGAGGCCGGTCAGTGTTGCCTTATGCTTAGGCAGACGACCGATTGGACTGCGAACCAGGGTAACCTTTACAGTGTTAGCCATCGATTAGCCCTCCAGGATCTGGTCAACTGACTTACCGCGCTTAGCAGCAACATCTTCTGGAGAAACCATTGACGCCAGACCTTTAACGGTCGCGCGAACAACGTTTACCGGATTAGTTGAGCCGTAGCACTTAGCCAGTACGTTTTCTACACCAGCGAGTTCCAGCACAGCACGCATCGCACCACCGGCGATTACACCTGTACCTTCAGAAGCTGGCTGCATGTACACTTTTGACGCACCGTGACGCGCTTTAACAGGGTACTGCAACGTGTGACCGTTCAACTGAACGCTCACCATGTTGCGGCGAGCCTGTTCCATCGCCTTCTGGATAGCGACAGGCACTTCGCGAGCCTTACCGCGACCAAAACCTACACGACCGTTGCCGTCACCAACTACAGTCAGGGCTGTAAAGCCGAAGATACGACCACCCTTAACTACTTTGGCTACACGGTTTACCTGAACAAGTTTTTCTTGCAGTTCACCGTCTTTCTGTTCGTGATTTGCCATTTTCGAAACCTTTAGAATTCCAGACCGCCTTCACGTGCAGCGTCTGCAAGCGCAGCTACACGTCCGTGGTATTTGTAACCAGAACGGTCAAACGCGACCTGGCTAACGCCTTTTTCTTTAGCGCGAGATGCGATCAACGCACCTACTTTCTTAGCCGCTTCGATGTTACCTGTAGCGCCTTCACGCAGATCCTTTTCAACTGTTGATGCAGCCGCAATGACTGAACCACCATCAGCAGAGATGATCTGTGCGTAGATATGACGCGGCGTGCGGTTTACGCACAGACGTACAGCGCCAAGCTCACGCATCTGAGCACGTGAACGACGGGCGCGACGTAAACGAGATACTTTTTTAACGTTCATAACCCTGCCTTACTTCTTCTTGGCTTCTTTACGACGTACGTGTTCATCAGCGTAACGAACACCTTTACCTTTGTAAGGCTCTGGTGGACGGAAGCCGCGAATCTCAGCCGCAACCTGACCAACGGTTTGCTTATCTGCACCTTTGATAACGACGGTAGTCGCAGCAGGCACCTCAGCGGTAATACCTTCAGGCAGCGAATATTCGATTGGGTGAGAGAAACCAAGTGACAGGTTCAGGTTATTGCCCTGAAGCGCCGCACGGTAACCAACACCGATCAAAGTAAGCTCTTTTTTAAATCCTTCGCTAACACCAGCAACCATGTTGCCTGCGAGTGAACGCATAGTGCCTGCGAGAGCCATAGACTGTTTAGAACCATCACGTGGCGCGAAATTCAGCGCACCTTCAGCCTGCTCAACAACAACAGACGGATGGATCTCCTGAGTCAGTTGACCGTTTTTACCTTTGGTAGTCAGAGTCTGACCTGAGATAGAGATCTCAACACCGGCAGGTACAGTAACGGGTTTCTTTGCGATACGAGACATCAGAACCCCCTTAGAATACTGTACAGATCACTTCGCCACCAACACCAGCAGCGCGCGCTGCGCGATCGGTCATAACACCTTTGCTGGTTGATACGATAGCGATACCCAGACCGTCAGAAACCTTAGGCAGGTTACTAACACCGTTATATACACGTAGAGACGGGCGGCTAACGCGCTTGATCTCTGCGATAACTGGCTTGCCTTCGAAATATTTCAGTTCGATAGACAGCACAGGTTTAACATCACCTTCTACTGCGTAGTCAGCAATGTAGCCTTCTTCTTTCAGAACCTTCGCAACAGCGACTTTCTGTTTAGAAGAGGGCATAGCCACAGCCTTTTTCTCAGCCATGTGACCGTTGCGAATACGGGTAAACATATCCGCGAGCGTGTCTTGCATGCTCATGCTTTTTACTTCCTCTCTTGTGCAGCTTGGTGCGGTAGCCTCTACCGGTAGTAGAGGCCCTGACCACCAAGCTTACCGTTAACCAGCTGTATTACCAGCTAGCCTTCTTAAGGCCCGGAACGTCGCCACGCATAGCAGCTTCACGAAGCTGGTTACGGCAAAGTCCAAACTTGCGGTAAACCGCGTGTGGACGACCTGTAACCTGGCAACGACGCTGTTTGCGTACCGGGCTAGCGTCACGTGGCAGCTTCTGCAACGCAACCTGAGCTTCCCATACTTCGTCTTCAGAAGAAGATGGAGAAGCGATAACCGCTTTAAGAGCAGCGCGTTTTTCAGCGTACTTAGACGCCATTTTTTCGCGCTTAGCTTCGCGATTCCACATTGATACCTTAGCCATAGTTCAATCCAGCCTTATTTCTTGAATGGGAACTGCAGCGCGCTCAGCAGAGCACGACCTTCGTCGTTAGTCTTCGCAGTAGTCGTGATAGTGATATCAAGACCACGCAGAGTGTCTACTTTGTCGTAGTCGATCTCTGGGAAGATGATCTGCTCTTTCACACCCATGCTGTAGTTACCACGGCCATCAAATGACTTAGGATTCAGACCACGGAAGTCACGAACACGTGGGATCGCAACATCAACCAGACGGTCAAGGAATTCCCACATACGCTCGCCGCGCAGGGTCACCTTACAACCGATAGGCCAACCTTCACGAACTTTGAAGCCCGCGATAGATTTACGAGCCTTAGTTACAACCGGCTTCTGACCAGCGATCTGAGTCAGATCGTTAACTGCGTTTTCCAGCAGTTTCTTGTCGGTCAGCGCTTCACCCACACCCATATTCAGAGTGATTTTAGTGATACGCGGCACAGCCATAACGTTAGGCGAATTCAGTTCTTCTTTGAGACTCTGTTTTACCTGAGAATCATATAGCGCTTTTAATCTAGACATCTGTTCCACTCCCCTTACTTATCGCCAGCAACGATTTCGCCGGTTGATTTGTAGAAGCGGACTTTGGTGCCGTCTTCAAGCATCTTGAAGCCAACACGGTCGCCTTTACCAGTTTCCGCATTAAAAATAGCGACGTTAGAAGTTGCGATAGTCGCTTCCTTCTCAACGATACCACCCTGACGCTGAAGCATAGGGTTTGGCTTCTGGTGTTTTTTCACCATATTAATGCCAGACACGATCAGACGATCGTTTTCGAGTACACGCATTACCTTGCCGCGTTTACCCTTGTCTTTGCCTGCGATAACGATGACTTCATCGTCACGTTTAATCTTGCGCATTTACTTTACCTTGTCGTTTCCTGCTACCTTCCTCATGCTCGAAAACGCCAAACCCTTTCGAGCTTGACGTTTTCCGTAAAACTTCAGCTTTTAATAAAAAACCGAGGTTTAAAGCACTTCTGGCGCCAGGGAAATGATCTTCATGAACTTCTCATTACGAAGTTCACGCGTTACTGGCCCGAAGATACGAGTACCGATTGGTGCGTCGTTGTTATTCAGCAGTACAGCTGAGTTAACATCAAAACGGATCAGAGAACCGTCTGGACGACGAACACCCTTACGGGTACGTACTACGACAGCCTTAAGAACCTGGCCTTTTTTCACCTTGCCACGCGGAATTGCTTCCTTGACAGATACCTTAATGATATCGCCAACACTGGCGTAACGGCGGTGAGAACCACCCAGGACCTTAATACACTGCACTCGCTTAGCACCGCTGTTATCAGCGACATCAAGCATCGTTTCAGTTTGAATCATGGTCTACTCCACAATCTCAATTGCTTACCCGCCCCGTTAACACAAAGCGGGTTTTAAGCAGCTAATGGAGCAAAGGCGCAATAGTTTACACCTTTGCTCCACGCTCTTCAATGCGAACCAATGACCAAGTTTTGGTCTTGGACAATGGGCGGCTTTCCGCGATGGTTACAAGATCACCCATCTGGCACTCATTTTTTTCGTCATGAGCGTGCAACTTAGTCGAACGCTTAACGAATTTGCCATAGATTGGGTGCTTAACCTTGCGCTCAACCAACACAGTGATGGTTTTATCCATCTTGTCACTGATGACCTTACCAGTCACAGTACGAGTACGTTTTTCAGCGCTCATTTAGTCACCTGCTTATCGTTAAGTACAGTCTTAACGCGAGCGATGTCGCGACGAACCTGACCCAGCAGGTGTGTCTGTGCCAGCTGGCCAGTAGCTTTCTGCATACGCAGATTAAACTGGTCCTTGAGCAGAGACAGCAGAGAAGCCTGCAGCTCTTCTACGGACTTGTCACGCAGTTCACTTGCTTTCATTACATCACCGTCCGCTTAACAACTGTTGTTGGAACCGGCAGCTTAGCAGCCGCCAGCGCGAAGGCTTCCGCCGCGAGATCTTCAGGCACACCGCTCATTTCGAACAGAACCTTACCTGGCTGGATCTGAGCGACCCAATACTCGACGTTACCCTTACCTTTACCCATACGTACTTCCAGAGGTTTGCCAGTAATCGGCTTGTCTGGGAAAACACGGATCCAGATCTTACCGCCACGTTTAACGTGACGAGTCATGGTACGACGAGCTGCCTCAATCTGGCGCGCAGTGATACGACCACGTTCAGTCGCTTTCAGTGCGAATTCGCCGAAGCTAACCTTGCTACCGCGCTGTGCCAGACCGCGGTTACGGCCTTTCATCACTTTGTGGAATTTTAGACGTTTAGGTTGCAGCATTGACGTCTACCTCACTTGCCTTTCTTCGCAGGTGCTTTCTTCTCAGCGCGCACCTGCTCGATGCCACCAAGAACCTCACCTTTGAAGATCCATACTTTTACGCCGATTACACCGTAAGTGGTGTTCGCTTCATAGGTAGCGTAATCGATATCAGCACGCAGCGTGTGAAGAGGTACACGACCTTCACGATACCATTCGGTACGTGCGATCTCTGCACCGCCTAGACGGCCTGCCAATGAGATTTTGATACCCTTAGCACCGGCACGCATTGCGTTCTGTACCGCACGCTTCATAGCACGACGGAACATAACACGACGCTCGAGCTGACCGGCAACGTTCTGCGCTACCAGTTTTGCATCGAGATCTGGTTTACGTACTTCTTCGATGTTGATGTGCACTGGCACACCCATCATCTCAGAAACAGTAGAGCGCAGAACTTCTACGTCTTCACCCTTTTTACCGATAACGATACCAGGGCGTGCTGTATGGATAGTGATTTTTGCATTCTGCGCGGGACGCTCGATTTCGATGCGGCTGACAGATGCCTTCTCAAGTTTTTTCTCCAGGTACTTACGCACCTGCAGATCGTTGAGTAATTTCTTCGCGTAATCAGCTTTGTCCGCATACCACACAGAAGTGTGGTCTTTTACGATTCCAAGCCGAATACCGGTTGGGTGTACTTTCTGACCCATAACGTAATCTCCTAGTACTCAGCTCTTAGTCTGCGACCTTAACGGTAATGTGAGAAGTGCGTTTCAAAATACGATCTGCACGACCCTTTGCACGCGGACGGATACGCTTCATAGTCATGCCTTCATCAACGAATACTGCAGATACACGCAGTTCATCAATGTCAGCGCCCTCATTGTGCTCTGCGTTTGCAATCGCAGACTCAAGCACTTTCTTGACCAGGTGAGCACCTTTTTTGGTGCTGAACGCCAGAATATTCAGAGCTTCGCCAACAGATTTACCACGGATCTGGTCAGCAACCAGACGTGCTTTCTGAGCGGAGATGTTGGCGCCGTTATGCTTAGCAATAACTTCCATCATCAACTCCTATTATCTCTTAGCCTTCTTGTCTGCAACGTGACCTTTAAAGGTACGAGTAGCAGCAAACTCACCAAGCTTATGACCTACCATGTCTTCAGTGACATACACTGGGACATGCTGACGGCCGTTATGTACCGCAATCGTCAGTCCGACAAAGTTCGGAAAGATAGTAGAGCGACGAGACCAAGTCTTGATAGGCTTGCGGTCGTTGCTCCCGATTGCAGCTTCTACCTTTTTCAACAGGTGAAGGTCGATAAAAGGACCTTTCTTCAGTGAACGTGGCACAGCTGATTCCTCTTACTTAGCCTGACGACGACGTACAATAAGCTTATTAGTACGCTTGTTCTTACGAGTCTTATGACCCTTAGTTGGAACACCCCAAGGAGTAACGGGATGACGACCACCAGAGGTACGGCCTTCACCACCACCATGCGGGTGATCTACCGGGTTCATTGCAACACCGCGAACTGTTGGACGAACACCACGCCAGCGTTTAGCACCTGCTTTACCAAGCGCACGCAGACTGTGTTCACCGTTACCAACCTCACCCAGAGTCGCACGACACTCAGCGAGAACTTTACGCATCTCACCTGAACGCAAACGCAGGGTAGCATAAGCGCCTTCACGTGCAACCAGCTGCGCCGACGCACCCGCTGAACGAGCCATCTGAGCGCCTTTACCAGGCTTCAACTCGATACAGTGAATAGTCGAACCCACTGGGAGGTTACGCAACGGCATTGTATTACCGACTTTAAAGTCAACCAGCTCGCCAGATACAACCTGCGCACCCGCTTCGATACCTTTAGGCGCGATGATGTAGCGACGTTCGCCGTCAGCATACTTCAGCAGCGCAAGGTGAGCAGTACGGTTAGGATCGTATTCAATACGCTCAACAGTCGCAGGCACACCGTCTTTGTTACGACGGAAGTCGATAACACGGTAAGACTGCTTGTGACCACCGCCAACGTGACGAGTCGTGATACGGCCATTATTGTTACGACCGCCTGACTTTGACTTCTTCTCTACCAGAGCTGCTAAAGGCTTACCTTTGTGCAGCTCAACACCTTTAACAGTGACGACGTGACGACGCCCTGCAGAGGTTGGCTTTGCTTTAATAGTTGCCATGTCTCAAGCTCCCCTTATTCGCCAGCAGCCAGAAAATCAATTTCTGAGCCTTCAGCCAGACGAACGTAAGCTTTGCGAACATCAGAGCGCTTACCCATACCACGCATGGTACGTTTAGTCTTACCTTTGACATTCAGCACGTTTACGCCTGCAACCTTAACGTTGAACAGCTCTTCAACTGCCGCTTTGATTTCTGGCTTGGTTGCGTCTTTAGATACGCGGAAAACAACCTGCGAAGCATCATCTGCTACGATAGTTGCTTTCTCAGAGATGTGCGGTCCGAGCAGCACTTTATAGATGCGTTCCGGGTTCATGCAAACACCTCCTCGATCTTCTTCAGAGCAGGAACAGTGACAACAACTTTGTCAAAGCCGATCAAGCTTACCGGATCAATACCTGCCGCATCACGAACATCAACGTGTGGCACGTTGCGCGCTGCCAGATACAGGTTCTGATCAACCTCTTCAGTTACAACCAGAGCATTACTCAGGTCGAACTCTTTCATTTTTGCCAGGAACTGTTTGGTTTTTGGAGCCTCAACTGCGAAGTCTTCTACAACAACCAGACGCTCCTGACGAACCAGCTCAGAAAGAATTGCACGCATAGCTGCGCGGTACATCTTCTTATTCACTTTCTGTGAAAAGTTGCGTGGCTGAGCAGCGAAAGTTACGCCACCAGTACGCCAGATTGGAGAACGAGTAGTACCCTGACGAGCACGACCTGTACCTTTCTGACGGAATGGCTTAGCACCACCACCTGCAACATCTGAACGGCTCTTCTGAGCCTTGGTACCCTGACGGCCACCTGCCATATAGGCAGTTACAACCTGGTGTACCAGAGCTTCGTTAAACTCTTTACCAAACGCTGATTCAGCTACTTCTACTGAACCGCTGGCTCCAGTTAGATTCAAATTCATTTCAATCTCCCTTAGCCGCGCGCTTTAACAGCGGGTTTAACGATGACATCACCACCCGGAGCACCTGGAACGGCACCCTTGATGAGGAGCAGGTTGCGTTCTGCGTCTACACGTACAACCTCAAGGCTCTGTACAGTAGAACGCTCTGCACCCATGTGCCCAGCCATCTTTTTACCTTTAAAAACGCGACCCGGGGTCTGACACTGACCGATTGAACCCGGAGCACGGTGAGAGAGTGAGTTACCGTGAGTCATATCCTGAGTACGGAAGTTGTGACGCTTAACGCCACCCTGGAATCCCTTACCCTTAGACTGACCTGTAACATCTACTTTCTGACCAGCTTGGAAGCGCTCAACTGTCAGCGAATCGCCAACGTTGATTCCCTCATCACCATTCGCGCGAAACTCCCACAAACCTGAGCCTGCTTCCACGCCAGCTTTAGCAAAGTGACCAGCTTCTGGCTTAGAAAGACGATTTGCTTTCTTAGCACCAGTGGTTACCTGCACAGCTGCGTAACCGTCGCTATCGACAGTTTTAACGCAAGTCACACGGTTCGGTTCCACCTCGATGACGGTGACTGGCACGGACACGCCATCTTCTGTGAAGACACGGGTCATACCCGCTTTACGTCCGATTAGTCCTAATGACATTTTTCTACCTCTTGCCAGTTGTGTACGGGGCTGTTACCCACTACGGCTGCCCTTTACAGGACATTCCACAAATAGCGCTTCATTAATTAATAAATCTGCGCGTGCTGTTAGCCTAGGCTGATCTGCACTTCGACACCCGCTGCGAGGTCTAGTTTCATCAATGCATCAACTGTTTTTTCAGTTGGCTCAACGATGTCCAGAACACGCTTGTGCGTACGAATTTCGTACTGATCGCGCGCGTCTTTGTTGACGTGCGGAGAGATCAGAACGGTGTAACGCTCTTTGCGAGTAGGAAGTGGGATCGGTCCACGCACCTGAGCACCAGTTCGCTTAGCAGTTTCAACAATCTCCTGAGCGGATGAATCGATCAGACGATGGTCAAAAGCCTTCAGACGAATTCTGATTTTTTGGTTCTGCATTTTGATCACGCATTTCCTTAAGTTTATTTACGGCAATAGCCGACCTCCCCTCAGTTTGAGGGGAGGCAAATTCTACTAGCAGTTAACTCTCAAGGTCAACTAGAAGATTAAAAAATATACAGCAGAGCAAAACGAGAGAAGACCCCGATAAGCAAAAACAAAAAAGCCCGCACAAGCGGGCTTTTTTTCAGATCAGTTGAGATTATTCAACGATCTTAGATACAACACCTGCACCAACAGTACGGCCACCTTCACGGATAGCGAAGCGCAGACCTTCTTCCATCGCGATTGGGTTGATCAGCGTAACATCCATTTTAATGTTATCGCCTGGCATTACCATTTCAACACCTTCCGGCAGCTCTACAGCACCAGTGATGTCAGTTGTACGGAAGTAGAACTGTGGACGGTAACCTTTAAAGAAAGGAGTGTGACGACCACCCTCTTCTTTGCTCAGCACGTACACTTCACCCTCGAAACGAGTGTGAGGCAAGATTGAACCAGGCTTACACAGAACCTGACCACGCTCAACTTCGTCACGCTTAGTACCACGCAGCAGCGCACCAACGTTCTCACCTGCACGACCCTGATCAAGCAGCTTGCGGAACATCTCAACACCAGTACAAGTAGTAGTCTGAGTGTCACGAATACCAACGATTTCGATAGAATCACCAACGTTGATGATACCGCGCTCTACACGACCCGTTACAACAGTACCACGGCCAGAGATAGAGAATACGTCTTCGATAGGCATCAGGAATGGCAGGTCAACCAGACGCTGTGGTTCTGGGATGTATTCATCCAGAGTTTCTACCAGCTTCTTAACCGCAGTAGTACCCATCTCATTAGTATCTTCACCGTTCAGAGCCATCAGCGCAGAACCTGTGATGATTGGAGTGTCATCACCTGGGAAGTCATA
>JBFEXW010000036.1:0-12375 GCA_041562495.1 Marinobacterium sp.
ACTTCAGAAAGATCTAGGCAATCTTGCCGCCTATAATGAGGAGTGGGGAGTTGCGGTTGAGGCGCTGGGCAATTCAATCAGGTATGCCCGCTATACCGGCTATCAGAGTCCTGATACCTACTTCGCACTGGTTCATGCGTTGCTAAGTCAGGTTAAACCTGGATCAGCACTGGATTCGGACACTCAGCTTAATGCTATCCGCGTTATAGAGGAGGCTCAGCGTGATTTTCTTGACGATCCGGTGATTCAATTTAAAGCGCGTCTGCTTGCCAGTGAGGTCTATAGCGTCTCGGGTAATAATGAACGGGCGGAAGGGATGGCGCGCGCGGCGTTTGAGCAGTTTAAAGCGCTTGATATCGATGATCAGGCTATGTGGATTGAGCAGTTGGCAGACACGCTTGAGAAAACATCAGTGGCAGATGAGATTCGTGAAGAGCGCCAACAGCTGACGCGGAAGATGGCAACACTGTCCTGGGGGAGGGCAAATCTTCGGGGGATGATGCTCTACCGTAATGGTGATCTTGAGGGGGCGTTGACACAGTTTAAATCCGCACTGGTAGAGCGACATGAGAGTGCAAGTATTGGTCTGAATTTGGTTCAGGCAGCGTTGGAACTTTGCCGGCGGACAGAGAATCCAAGTGTTCAGAGCTGGATGTATGATAGCGATGAAGCGCTCTATTCAATCCAGTTTGCTGCACTGACTCACCGCCAGCGTGGGCGATACAAGACGCTTGCTGACCGTTTAACTGAGCAGGTAAAACGCCTTGCCTGATGCTTGGGTATTAAAAGATTTTATCGTCTGAAAGAATAAAGCCCTCATCCTCATCAGGTAACCCTTTCTCCTTACGTACAATTTTCCTAAGCATCTTTCTCTCCAGTAGGCGCATCTGTGCCTGTTCCGGCAGGTCGGTGAAAAGAATGACACCGCGGCCAATCAGTACATCCACCAGATCCTCGATGATACGTACGCTGGCAGAGTCAAGCTCTCTTAACTGGTTTGATGCGGACATGTCGGGGTTGGCCTGAGAAAGAAACGCCTTAAGTTCAGGGTCATTTGGATCGGCCTTTTCAGAAAGGTCTGTGGGGTCCAGCGATAAGCCGGTAATTTTCCCCTGATAATCTCGAGTTATGTACATAAGGCATCTCGCAAAAGATGAAAATTCAGTCTATAGTGTGCCAGTATTATCTCCAACGTTTATAAGGTCAATGGATGGCATCAACAGAAGATCCTTTACTGGGATGCTTGGTAGCGCTGACACATTATTATAAAAAGCCGCTAACCGCTGATGTGTTGGTTGATGGACTTCCTCTCCTCAATAACCGATTAACCCCAGATGTTTTTATCCGTGCAGCGGAGAGAGCTTCGCTTGCAGCCCGTGTAGTTGAGAGGCGGATAAACGATATCTCAACGCTGCTCTATCCTGTAGTGCTGTTACTCGTCGATAGCTCAGCCTGTATTCTGCGTGAGCGTAAAGGCGATGAGTTTGTCATTGAGCAGCCTGAAAGCGGCGGTGTAATCACCCTGTCCTTGCTTGAGCTGCGTAAGGTTTATACGGGCGTCGCTATCTTCATTCGGCCCGAATATCAGATCGGCAGGGAATCCAGCCGAGTTTTGGATGGACGCGACGGGCACTGGTTCTGGAGTACCATCTGGCGTTCTATTCCTATCTATCGTGACGTTCTGGTTGCCAGTTTTCTGATTAACCTGTTTGTGCTTGCAAACCCGCTGTTTGTGATGAATGTTTACGACAGGGTTGTGCCCAATTCTGCCGTTGAAACGCTCTGGGTCTTGGCGGCAGGGGTCGCCATTGTTTATCTGTTTGATTTCGGCCTGAAGATGCTGCGATCCTATTTTCTGGAGGTCGCGGGTAAAAAGTCCGATGTAATCCTGTCATCGCGAATTTTTCAGAAAGTTATGGGGCTGAGGTTTGATGCGATGCCCGGTTCTGTTGGTGCTTTCTCAAGTAATATTCGAGAGTTCGACAGTATTCGTAATTTCTTCAGCGCCAGCACGCTGGCATTGCTGATCGATATACCCTTTATGGTGCTTTTTGTGCTGGTGATCAGCATTATTGGTGGACCACTAGTGGTGATTCCGGCGGTCGCTATCCCGCTGATTGTTATCTACTCGCTGTTGGTGCGGCCTGCGCTTCGTCGGTCAGTGGAAAAAACCTTCGCTTCTACAGCGCAGAAAAACGGTACGCTGGTTGAAGCGCTCACCGCAATGGAAACCGTTAAAACGCAGCGTGCGGCGACTCCATTGCTGACTCGCTGGGAGGAATCTGTAGGTTATATTGCTCGCTGGGGGCTGAAGGCACGTATTCTGTCGACTTCAGTTGGTACGTTCTCGGCAATGGTCCAACAGTTCTCATCCGTCGCACTGATCATTCTGGGCGTCTACATGATCATGGAGCAGAATCTGACGATGGGTGCTCTTATTGCCTGTAACATTCTGGTCGGTCGTGCGATAGCGCCTATGGCGCAGATTGCCAGCCTGATTATCCAGTATGAACAGTCGGCCAAGGCGTTAAGCACACTTAACGACATCATGGCATTGCCTGATGAGCGCGATGAGGGTAAGCATTATGTTCATCGGGAATCCCTGAAAGGCGCTATTGAATTTAAGGATGTGAGCTTCGCGTACCCGGGAAATGAGCAGGGAGCTCTGAAAAATGTCAGTTTCAGTTTAAAGGCGGGTGAGCGTGTTGCGCTGATTGGACGCATTGGCTCAGGTAAAAGTACGATCGAGAAGCTGGTTGCAGGACTCTACCGACCGCAACAGGGAAGTATCACCATCGATGGTATAGACGTTAATCAGATAGATCCGGTCGATCTTCGCCGAAACATCGGGTATGTCCCTCAGGACGTTCTGCTGTTTGCTGGCACGCTGCGGGATAATATCGTGGTTGGCATGCCAACAGCATCTGACAAGCAGCTGCTTGAAGCATCGAAAATCTCCGGGGTGGATCAGTTTGCGGGCTCCCATCCGCTTGGTTTTGATCTGCCGGTCGGTGAACGTGGTGCTGCGCTTTCTGGTGGTCAGCGACAGTCGGTCTCGCTCGCGCGTGCGCTGTTGCATAAGCCCAATATTCTGATTCTCGATGAGCCCAGTAACTCAATGGATAATGCCAGTGAGGAGCAGCTAAGGGCCAACCTAGTTAGCTATGTAATGGATAAAACGCTGTTTCTGATCACTCATAAAGTCTCACTGTTATCTCTGGTGGACAGGATTATCGTTGTTGATCAGGGACAGGTGGTCGCCGATGGTCCTAAAGAACCGGTGCTCGAAGCATTGCGTCAGGGGCGTTTGCAGGTGAGGCGTTAGGAGCGTTATGTCGGATTCATCTGGAAAGATCAGGCAGGAAGATCTCGCTTATATTAACAGTGTTAATGAAGCGATTCTGGAAAAGACACCCCGTGGCGCCAGTTTGCTGCTTTGGTTTGCTGCGCTGTTTATCATGTCAGGATTAGCCTGGGCTTACTGGGCGCAACTGGATGAGCTGGTTCGCGGGCAGGGTGAAATTATCCCCTCCAAGCAGCTACAGGTTGTGCAGAACCTGGAGGGGGGGATCGTCTCTGATATTCTGGTACGCGAGGGTGATCTGGTTGATGCAGGGCAGGTGTTGATGCGCCTTGAAGATAAGCGATTCAGTAGCTCCGTTGCGGAAAATGAACTGCGTTATTACGAACTTCTCGCAAAGACTACGCGTCTTCAGGCTGAAGCGGATGGCACAGATTTTAAGGTTCCTGAAGACTATCCGGAGAAATACCTATCCTTTATCAACTCTGAACGCGATCTTTTTGACTCGAGAAAGCGGGAGCTTGAAGCGAATCAGTCTGTACTTACTCAGCAGTTGAATCAGCGTCGTCAGGAGATGGTTGAAGCGGAGTCGCGGTTAAATCAGGTTCGTCAGAGTTATGCATTACTCGTCAAAGAGCTGAATATTACTGAACCGCTGCTCGGCGAAGGGGTGATCTCGGAAGTTGAGTTTCTTCGTTTGAAGCGTCAGGTTAATGATCTGCGTGGCGAGCGCTCCTCTATTGAGCTCAGCCTGCCTCGCATTCATGCTGCGGTTAATGAGATCACTAGTAAGCAGGGTGAAAATGAGCTGCAGTTCAGAAATCGTGCTCGCTCTGATCTGAATGATACGGTTGCCGAGATGGGACGTATAAAACAGGCACTGAGCGGGATGCAGGACAGGATCAATCGTACCGATGTTCGCGCTCCGGTGAAAGGAACGGTCAAAGAGCTTAAGGTTAATACCATTGATGGCGTTATTCGTCCCGGTGACGAGCTGATGACACTGGTTCCCTGGGAGGATAAGCTGCTGATAGAGGCGCATATTCGTCCTTCGGATATCGGTCGTCTGCGTGTCGGGCAGCAGGCAACCATCAAGGTCAGTGCCTATGATTTCTCGATTTATGGTGGCATGGGCGCAACGCTCACATATATTTCACCCAGTACCTTCTTGACGGAACAGAAAGAAGCCTATTATCTGGTACGTCTAGAAAGTGAGACTCCATTTCTGGATAAAGATCAGAAGTTACCATTGATAGCTGGTATGACCGTTAATGTGGATATACTGACAGGTAAAAAATCCCTGCTAAATTACTTATTGAAGCCCATTATTAAGGCCAGATCTCATGCGCTGACTGAGCCATAGATCTGGGGTAATGAGAATAATGTTAAAACTATTTTCCCGGAATGCGAGTCTGCTTCGGCGTTGGCAGGATGCGCTGGTGCAATCCAACCCGGTAAGCATTAATGAACCACGCTTCGCAGACTATTCCGAAAATGATCTGGTGCTGGTCCATCTGCAGTCACTGTCAACTGAACAGCGCTCCGAGATGATATCCAATGCCGGGAATACGCGGGTTCTTGTGTTGACTGATACACCCGACTTGGATGAGGGACGACAACTGATTTTGTCCGGAGTCCGCGCTTATGCGAATAGCTATATCCATCAGACATTGATGCCGGATATGCTGTCTGAAGTTGAGAACGGTAATATCTGGGCGGTACCCGAATTAATACAGTCGGTGTTGTCTGGTCTGCTACGTAATAAGATAACCGATACTAAGCGATATAACCTGAGCGAGTTGAGCGACAGAGAGCTGGAAGTTTTTAACCAGCTTATCCTCGGCCTGAGCAATCGTGAAATCTCGGAGGCGTTAAGTATTACAGAACGTACTGTAAAAGCGCATGTCGGAAATATTTTAAGAAAAACTGGCACACAGGACAGAGTTCACCTAATTTTAAGTGTAAGTCAATAAACCTAAGTTTGTTGCAGTAGCTTTATGGTACGGAGCTACAGAGCCCCGCATTAATTCAGGAAGGACATAAGATGAACACCTTTAAGCGCACTGCGTTGAGTCTCGCGTTGTGTCTGGCAACCGCAACCGCTCAGGCTGTAGATCTTCATCAGACAATTTCGGAATCGATCGCTGAAAACCCGGTAGTCAAACAGGCTTTAAAGTCTTATGAAGCGGTCATTCAGGAAGTGGAGCAGGCGCGTGGTGGGTATTACCCCAGTGTTGATGCAACGCTTGGCTATGGTTATGAGTGGACCAGGCTCCAGGGTAATCAGGATATAGAGCTTAATCGTCGCGAAGCTCGACTCAATGTTAACCAGATGATCTTTGATGGTGGCTACACCTCGAGTGAAGTTGAACGTCAGCAGGCGCGCATGCGATCGGCTGAAGCTAACCTGCGAGATGTCTCTGAGCGCTATGTACTGGAAGCGGGTCGCGCTTATCTTGAACTGTTGCGTCGAGAGCAGTTGCTGAACTCATCGAACGATACACTCTACAATCATGTTCGTATCTATGAGCAGATTAAGCGTCGTTCGGAGGCGGGTATGGGATCCCTGTCAGCGATACAGCAGGCGGAGAGCCGACTGGCGTTGGCTGAAGTTAATTCGCTGGCGGCTGAAAACAATCTGATGGATGCCCGCACCAACTTCGAACGTGTGGTTGGCATGCCGCCGCCGGAGGCGCTTGATCCGGTTGATGCGACAATTGCACCGCTGCCACCTTCGTTAGCGGAGGCTCAGGCTATTACTCAGGAGAAGCATCCGGTAATGACGGTAGCGCAGGCTGATATAGAAGCCGCTATTGCGCAGCGGGAAGCTGCTAAGAGCACGCTCTATCCACGATTGGATCTGGAAATTGAGCGTCGCTGGGATGATAACCTTGATGGCAACCCTGGGCCCAGCGAAGATCTGACTGCAATGCTGCGCCTTCGCTATAACCTGTATAATGGTGGTGCTGATCAGGCGCGCGTACGTCGTTCAGAACATCAGTTGGGCGAGGCTCAGGCGATTCAGCGTGATGCACTGCGACAGGCTAAGCAGAGTCTGGAGCTTTCATGGAACGCATTCGAGATACTCGGGCGTCAGATGGAGTTTCTCTCAGAACACCTGAACTCGAGTGAAAAAACCCGCGACGCTTACCAGAAGCAGTTCGATATCGGTCAGCGGACTCTGCTGGACCTTCTGGATACCGAAAATGAGGTATTCAGTGCACGAAACCAGTTGGTTGAAGCACAGATTGATCGTCAGATATCTCAACTGCGAGTATTAAACGCCACTGGTACCCTGATGGATGCGCTTCAGGTGCCGTTGCCCTATCCTGGAATGGAAACGGAACAGGCTATGGCGAATGATGTGAATGATCCTATGATGTTACCTGAAGGAGCAGGCAAACCAGCCAGTTAACAGGAGCGCCTGTCTGCTTAATTGCATAGTTGCACAGCGCTGGCTAAAATCGCCTGCCTAGAAAGTAATGGCAGAAAGGGTTGCCCTGAGCAGCCCTTTTTTATGGAAAAGCGCACATGAAAACTCACAAGATCACTCAAGCCCCGATTCCTATGCGGTGGGTTGGTCCAATCAGTATCAGTGGCCAGGTGCTTGATGAGAAGCTGAGTGTGCCATTGGCAACCTACGAAACACCTCTCTGGCCGTCTGTAGGTCGCGGTGCCCGTGTATCTACCCTCTGTCCGGATGGGATTAAGGTGACCGTGGTCGATGAGCGTATGACTCGATCAATTCTGATTGAGGCTGATGATGCGCAGGCTGCTGTTCAGGCGCTGAGCTCCCTGAAGTCACGTATGGTTGATCTGAATGATGTGGTTGCCCAGAGCAGCCGTTTCGCTCGACTGATAGATATGCACTCGCAGATTGTCGGTAATCTGATCTACCTTCGTTTCGAATTTACCACTGGTGATGCGTCCGGTCACAATATGGTGACCAACGCAGCAGATCACCTTTTTCCATGGATTTTGGCTCAGTACCCGCAGCTGAAATATTGCTCTATCTCGGCTAACTACTGTTCAGATAAGAAAGCAACGGCGGTTAATGGCATATTGGGTCGGGGTAAATATGTGGTCTGTGAAATCACTATTCCTCGTGACATCTGCGAACGCCGGTTGCGTACGACGCCGGAAAAAGTTGTCGATCTGAATATTAAGAAAAACCTGATAGGTACGCTGATCGCGGGTGGTTTGCGCAGTGCTAATGCCCACTATGCCAATATGCTGCTGGCGTTCTATCTGGCAACCGGACAGGATGCTGCCAATATTATCGAAGGGTCTCAGGGCGTTGTTCACGCCGAAGTGCGTGATGGTGATCTCTATTTCAGTTGTACACTGCCGAATCTGATTGTTGGTTCCGTGGGTAATGGTAAAGGGATAGATTTCGTTGAGGAGAATCTTCAGAAGCTGGGGTGCAAAGAGGATAGGGAGCCGGGAGCGAATGCCCGTCGTCTGGCTGCGATCTGTGGCGCAACTGTTCTCTGTGGAGAGTTGTCACTGCTGGCGGCACAGACTAATCCAGGTGAGTTGATGCAGTCGCATCTTAAGATGGAACGCTAATGTCTGAGCAGACCAACGATCGAAAGATTGAGCATATTCAGGCGATACTGAATGATCCTGAAACCGATCGTTGTGGGCGCTATTTCGATTCAATTTATCTGACCCATCGGGCGTTACCCGAAATCGATCTTAATGCCATAGATCCCAGTCTCGAAGTGCTGGGTCGTAGGCTCAGCTTTCCACTACTGATCTCCTCGATGACGGGAGGCGATCATCAGCTTATCCGCCGTATCAATAAAAACCTTGCGATAGCAGCCGAAGCCACAGGTGTAGCGTTGGCTGTTGGATCGCAGCGGGTGATGCATACCCATGCCGATGCGCGTGCGAGTTTCCAGTTGCGCGAGTTTGCGCCCAATTCTCTGCTGGTCAGCAATCTGGGGGCCGTTCAACTTAACTATGGATTTGGTCTTGATGAGTGTCAGGCGGCAGTTGACCAGCTTCAGGCTGATGCGCTCTATCTTCATCTGAACCCGCTTCAGGAAGCGGTACAGCCTGAAGGGGATACCAACTTTTCGGGACTGTCGCAGCGAATATCCGAACTGGTACAGGGGCTGAGCGTCCCGGTGTGGCTGAAGGAGGTAGGCGCTGGTCTTTCTCCTCAGGATATCGCGCTGGGTTATGCGTCCGGTGTCAGATATTTCGATATCGCCGGTAGTGGTGGAACCTCCTGGAGTCGTATTGAACATCATCGCAGCGAACAGGATACACTCGGACTGCGTTTTCAGGACTGGGGGCTTCCTACACCGCTTGCGCTTCGACAGGCGAGTGAATGGTCAGACCGTGCGACTTTGATTGCAAGTGGTGGTGTTCGGGATGGGCTTGATATGGTTAAGTCTGTTATACTCGGCGCCTCATTTTGTGGGCTTGCTGCACCTTTTCTGAGGCCCGCTATGGAGTCTGCGGATGCCGTCATTGAAGAGATTGAGCGTCTGCGTCGCGAATTTGTTACCGCGATGTTTTTGTTGGGCGTCCCGAGTCTTAAACAACTTAAAGGGAATAGCGCATTAATCATCGACACGCGTTGAGTTGAGGACTAGAGGAAAAGATGTCCGTAGGTATCGACGAGATCAGCTTCTACACATCCAGTCAGTATTTAGATCTTAAAACCCTGGCCCAACATCAGGGCACAGATCCCAACAAATACTACGATGGAATTGGCCAGGAGCGTATGTCGATGGCATCCCATGATGAGGATGTTGTGACTTTGGCAGCAAACGCGGCCTACCCGATTATCAAACGCATCGGCACAGATGCGATCTCTGCCGTGCTTTTCGCTACAGAAACCGGTATCGACCAGTCTAAAGCAGCAGGCGTTTATGTTCATCGTCTGTTGGAGCTCAACTCCAACTGTCGTGTAGTCGAGCTGAAGCAGGCCTGCTATAGCGCAACTGCGGCACTGCAGTTCGCCTGCGCTCTGGTAGCGCGTCAACCTGAAAAAAGCGTACTGGTGATCGCGTCAGATGTGGCTCGTTATGATCTCGATTCTCCGGGTGAAGCCACTCAGGGATGCGGAGCAATTGCGATGCTGGTAAAAAGCGATCCGCGTATTCTTGCTATCGATCCCGAGGTGGGTAACCACACCGAGGATGTGATGGACTTCTGGCGCCCTAACTACCGTTCGACAGCACTGGTTGATGGTAAATACTCGACCAAGATCTATCTCAAATCTCTGAAGCGAAGCTGGGAAAATTTCTGCGAGCAGAGTAAGGTGCGCTACTCCGATATCGATTACTTCTGTTATCACCTACCGTTTGGCAAGATGGCGCAGAAAGCACACTCTCATCTGGCTCGGGTCAATAAAAGTGGTCAGACGCCAGAGCAGCTGAGTGAACAGATTGAGCCTACGCTGATCTATAACCGTGAGATTGGTAACAGTTATACGGCTTCGATGTATATAGGCCTCTGTTCGCTTCTGGAAAACACGTCGGAAGATCTGACCGGGAAGCGTATCGGCCTCTTCAGCTATGGCTCAGGCTGTGTTGCTGAGTTTTTCACCGGTTGGATACAGCAAGGCTATGCTGACGCCTTGCATACTGCTGATCATAAAGCTCTGCTTGATGCTCGTACTGAACTCAATTTTGATCAGTATCTGGATCTTTATCACTTCCCCAATCCCACAGATGGTGGCGAACATCCGATTCCAGAGATGACGCAGGGACGCTATCGCCTGGCTGCGATCAGTCACCATAAACGCGAGTATAGCGTCCGCTAACCGATGCAAATTGCCAGCGCTCCAGGTAAAGCGATACTGAGTGGTGAGTACTCAGTGCTTTTCGGTGCGCCCGCGCTTGCAGTCGCGTTACAGCAGCGACTTCGGGTTAAGTATACGCCTGATACTTTGCCCCGGCTTAGCTGGCTGGGACCTGATCGCGTACATGAGTTGGCGCTGGAGAAGTTCTCTTCACTTCGGCATCGTCTGGATAATGCGTTCGAAGGCTACCTGCGAGGTGAACGCTCTATCAGTGAAATCCTGTCGCGTCCGGCTGAACTGGTTTTTTATACTGTCGATATGGCAAGAATACTCGGCAGTCTGAAGTCTCTTCCGCGCGGTAAGGTCGATATCAGCTCCGATATTCCGGTTGGCTCCGGAATGGGTTCCTCAGCGGCACTTCTTGCAGCACTGCTCAGCCTGTTTTCAACCTTTAAAGATCGCAACGAACTGATTGCGCAGGTACGTCATTGTGAGCGACTTCAGCACGGCAAGGGTAGTCTGATTGACGCAGCGACCGTCTGTATGGGCGGGATGGTCAGGGTGGTGCGCGACACGGCTGAACAGGTAACCGGTCTCAATCAGTCGCTTGATCACTTTTACTGGATACATACCGGGACGCCATCGACCGGAACAGGTGTATGTGTCGATCAGGTTCGCCGCCATTTTGAAGGTTCTGAAATTTGGAGTGAGTTTGCTGAAGTTACTGAAAATATGCAGCAGGCGATGATTCAGGGGATCGATATATCTGATCTGATCCGCGTTAATCAGCAGCTACTTAATCGTATCGGCGTTGTTCCGGCCAGTGTTGCGTCTCTGATCGAACAGATTGAACAGCGTTCTGGCGCGGCAAAAATCAGTGGGGCAGGGGCTGTTTCTGGTGATGCTGGCGGGTTAGTAGTCGCCTATATGCCTGAGTCGAATCCCGGTGAGCTTGGGCTGCCATCGCATTTCCGCTGGGGCTCGTTGCAGCTGAGTTATCAGGGAGCGGGTATCGATGATTAACGCTTCTGCTCCGGGAAATCTGATGCTGATGGGTGAGCATTCCGTGCTTGAGGGTGAGCTAGCGCTGGCACTTGCAGTTAATTATCGCGTCGAAGTCAGTCTGAAGCCACTGCATGAACCGGTCTGTCGTATCCATTCAGCCCTTGCTGAAATTGAGTTTTCATTAGATCAGATTCCGGATCTGGTCGAACTAAACTTTGTATTAGAGGTGATCAGACAGCTGGCAGAACAGCTTTCCCGTGGCTTCGAGCTGAGTATAAAAAGTGAGTTTTCTCATCAAGTGGGATTAGGCTCGTCTGCTGCTGTGACGGTTGCAACGTTAGCCGCTGTGATGCGTTACGCTGATCTGGATACCAGTAAGGATCAGATATTTGACAGAGCACTCAGGGTTGTACGTACCGTGCAGCAGGGCAGAGGCTCAGGGGCAGATCTGGCGGCTTCTGTCTTTGGTGGCATAGTTGCATACAGCATAGAGCCCCGTCATATTGAAGTCTTAACAGGCGCACCACCGATTACGCTTCACTATGTGGGTTATAAGATGAAAACCCCTGATGTGATCAGGCGGGTTGAGGCGTTGCGACAGCCTCATCCGGAGCTCTATGCGGATCTCTATCATCTGATGGGCAGGGTAACTCTTGCAGCCAAACAGGCGATTCAGCACGAGGATTGGCAGGATCTGGGGCGCTTGATGAACCAGTACTCGGGGCTGATGGATGCGTTAGGTGTCTGTGATAGTAAACTTGCCGAGCTTCAGTACCGCTTGCGTGCCTTGCCAGAGGTTGTCGGTGCTAAAATTTCAGGGTCGGGACTAGGCGATTCGGTGATTACACTGGGTGTGGATCATACAGAAGATCTGGGGTATCTGGAGATACCTGTTGCGGTATCTCCACGGGGTGTAGAGGTTGAGGGTCGGATAGATGGATAAGCAGACGATCGTGAGCAAAATGTTACCCCAGGCAAAAGAACCTAAGGCGACTGAGGATCATTTTGCGCCCAGCAATATCGCTTTGTGTAAATACTGGGGTAAACGCAATAAGCAGTTGAATCTGCCGGTTAATCCATCGCTGTCGATCTCGCTCGGGTATCTCGGAACCCATACCAGTCTTTCGCCAGTTGATAAGCCGGTCGATGAGGTCTGGCTGAATGGCGCAGAGCTTCGCAGCGATACGCTGTTTGCTCAGAAGATTAGCACCTTTATCGATCTGTTTCGTCAGGACCTGCCAGTTCACTTTAAGGTTGATACCCGCAATAACATCCCAACCGCTGCAGGTCTCGCTTCATCGGCATCTGG
>JBFEXW010000037.1:0-12348 GCA_041562495.1 Marinobacterium sp.
CCTCGGCTGCCGATTTGCATTAATAAGCGTCATACAATCTGCTGGACCGTTAAACCGCAGAGGAGAGAATCGTTGATCGATACTAACTGGCAGCCAACTGCTGCCATTAAAACGCTTCGTGAGCGTGCAGCTCTGCTGTCGCAGATACGTTCATTTTTTCTGGATCGGAATGTGATGGAGGTGGATACCCAGATCTTGTCGCAGGCTGCGGTATCTGATCCATTTATCGATTCTATAGAAGCGCATTTTTCAGTTTCGCCGAACGACCAGAAGCCACAGTCTCTGTATATGCAGACCTCGCCGGAATATGCGATGAAGCGTCTGCTGGCTGCAGGGTCTGGCTGCATCTTTCAGCTCGGAAAGGCGTTTCGCAATGGTGAGCAGGGGCGCTTCCATAATCCTGAGTTCACCATGCTGGAATGGTATCGCGAAGGGTTTAGCAGTGAACAACTGATGGATGAAGTTGAACTGCTGGTGCGTCAGGTGCTTGGCTGCGCGCAGATCCTGCGGCTGAGTTATCGCGAACTGTTTCTTAATCATTTGGGTATCGATCCTCATACTGCGGATCTCAAAGTTCTCCAGACGCTGGTACGTGAGCATATAGATGCGCCCTTTGAAGATATGCGTAAAGATACCTGGCTTGAGTTGGCCATGGCTGAGGTGATTGAACCTGAATTGCAGGAGGCCACCTTTGTCTATGACTTTCCGGCTTCTCAGGCCTCGCTATCAAAACTGCGTAGGGATCAGAAAGGTGTTGAGGTGGCTACGCGCTTTGAGCTGTATATCGGCGGTATGGAGATTGCTAATGGTTATCAGGAGCTGACTGATTCAGCCGAGCAGCAGCAGCGTCTAAATGCTGATCTGCAGCTGAGAGCATCATTAGGGCTGCCGGTGCGACCTGTAGAGATGCGCCTGATCGCGGCATTGGCCGCCGGTATTCCGGAATGTTCAGGCGTAGCCCTAGGGGTTGATCGACTGCTTATGCTGAAAGTCGGCACTGAAAGGATCTCTGATGTGATCCCTTTCGCGTTCGATCGTGCTTAGCGATTCGCCATTGCTCGCTCTATGCGCCGGATCGCCTCCTCCAGACGGGAGCGCGGACAGCCAAAGTTAAGTCGCATATGATCTTTGCTACCAAAATCAGCGCCGGGAGACATACCCAGCCCCGCCGCTTCAAAAAACGCGGGTGGATTGTCGAGCTTGGCCTCGCTGACATCAATCCAGGCCAGATAGGTGGCTTCGATCGGTTTTAGTGACAAACCGGGGATTGCATTGATTCTCTTGAGTAGCAGATCTCGATTTGTTCTGAGGTAATCAAGCTGAGTTTGGTTCCAGTCATCGCCGTCTCTGTAAGCGGCTTCAGCAGCTGTATAGCCAAGCAGATTTACATCGGGAACGATCCCTTTACGGACACGATTAAAGCGAGTTCTAAGCTCAGGGTTCTGGATCACCGCGACTGAGCAGCCGAGTCCTGCGATATTCCAGGTTTTGCTGGGTGCCATCAGTGTGATGCAGCGCTGGGCGATCTCGGGGCTCAGGCTGGCAAGTGGCAGGTGTTTCAGACCGGGTTCCAGTATCAGGTCGCAGTGGATCTCATCCGAGCAGATATAGAGCTCCTTCTCTATGATCAGCTGTGCCAGAGCTTCAAGTTCCGGGCGCGTATAAACTGCACCTCCCGGATTGTGTGGATTACAGAACAGCAGGATTCGGGTCTCTGCTGTAATTGCCTCGCGCAGTGCGTCCAGATCAATAGTGCTGTGCCTGCCGTTATTAATCATTGGAACGCAGACCAAGCCTCGTTCAGACAGTTTTGGACTGCTCATGAAGGGGGGGTAGATTGGGGTCGCGGTTATTGCCGATTGACCGGGCGAGCAGGTTGATCGCACAGCGAGATGAAGACCGCAGACCAGACCCGGTAACCAGACCAGATCTTCGCTCTTTAGCGACCAGTTATAAAGTCGCTGCATGCGTTCAATGAAGACCCGATTCAGGCTATGGGGTGTATTAGTATAACCAAAAACCCCATCGGTAACTCGTTTGTGGAGCGCATCAATCACCACGGGTGGTGAAATGAAATCGGTGTCAGCAACCCAGAGAGGAATAATGTCCTGCTCTGCATATTTTTCCCACTTCTGACTGGATGAGCCGCACCGGTCGTTAATCTGGTCGAAGTTATATTGCGTCACGTCAGTACGCTCCTGCGTAAAAATTCCGCTTAGTGGATTAAATCTCTTGGCCCAGGCTTTCTACCTTAGGGTCAAAAAGCGCTATCATAGGCGATCAGGTTGATAAGTCTAGTTGGCGTGCCGTGGACTAAATTACAGGCGTTAACCAAGGGAGAGAGATATGAATAACGATCGCGTCATTATTTTTGATACTACACTACGCGATGGTGAGCAGAGCCCGGGTGCATCAATGACTGGGGAAGAGAAGTTGCGCATTGCTCGTCAGCTTGAGCGTATGCGTGTTGATGTCATTGAGGCCGGTTTTGCAATTGCCAGCCCTGGCGATTTCCATGCGGTTAAGAATATCGCCGATCATATTACCGAGAGTCGAGTCTGTTCGCTGGCACGTGCGCTGGATGCCGATATTGATCGCGCGGGTGAAGCGCTGGTCAATGCCGCTCAGGGACGCATTCATACCTTTATCGCGACCTCGCCGATCCACATGAAATACAAGCTGCAGATGGAACCTGATCAGGTTGTCGAGCAGGCAGTACATGCGGTCAAACGGGCGCGTAATCTGATCGATGATGTCGAGTTTTCTCTGGAAGACGCCAGCCGCTCTGAACTGGATTTTATGTGTCGGATTATCGAGCGGGTGATTGATGCTGGCGCACGTACCATCAATATTCCGGATACTGTGGGTTATGCGGTTCCTCATCAGTTTGCTGAGGTGATCGGTCAGTTGATTCAGCGTATCCCGAATGCTGATAAGGCGATCTTCTCAGTGCACTGCCATAACGACCTTGGCCTTGCAGTGGCTAACTCTCTGGCGGCGATTGGTGCTGGCGCGCGTCAGGTTGAATGTACCATCAATGGTCTGGGTGAGCGCGCCGGTAACGCCGCGCTTGAAGAGATTGTGATGGCGCTGCGTACCCGTAAGGATGTGATGGGAGTTGAAACTGGTATTCAGACTAATCAGATCGTCGCAGCATCCAAGCTGGTATCGAGCGTTACCGGCTTCCCGGTACAGCCAAACAAGGCAATTGTCGGCGCCAATGCGTTTGCGCATGAGTCAGGAATTCATCAGGATGGTGTGCTTAAACATCGTGAAACCTATGAGATCATGACGGCTGAAGATGTTGGCTGGAACACCAATAAGATGGTGCTGGGTAAGCATTCAGGTCGTGCTGCGTTCCGCGCGCGTCTGGATCAGCTTGGCACTACGTTTAGTACTGATGCGGAGCTTAATGCTGCATTTGCCCGCTTTAAAGACCTTGCCGACAAAAAACACGAGATCTTTGATGAGGACCTCACTGCGCTGGTCAGTGATACCCGTGCTGAAGCCTCCAGCGAGCGTTACCATCTGAGCAGTCTGTCGGTTGTATCTCAGACCGGAGAGCGTCCTAAGGCTGAGATGGTGATTACCGTTTCAGGTGAAGAGAAACAGGTTCAATCTGAGGGCAGTGGTCCGGTAGATGCTGTGTTTAAAGCGATAGAATCAGTTGTGAACTCAGGTGCTACGCTGCTTATCTACTCGGTCAATGCCGTTACCGAAGGAACGGATTCTCAGGGGGAGGTGACGGTGCGACTTGATAAGGGCGGTCGAATCGTTAATGGACTAGGCGCTGATACCGATATCATCGTCGCGTCTGCTAAGGCATATATCCATGCGTTGAATATGCTGGAAGCTAACCTCACGAAAGCACACCCTCAGGTCTAGTCGATGCAACAGATTCAGGCGGACTATCTTCAGCAGCTCGGTATCCAGCAGTGGATGCCGAGACGACCGCTGGCGTCTGCTGCCGAATCGCCGCAGTGGGTTTATCGCTTTGTGCATCCGGCAGAACTGCTGGATGGTGCGGATGAGTTTGCTGATTATGAGGAAACCTCACCAGCAAAATCCTCAGTCAAGCGTGCACCGGAACCTCATGCGGAACAACGCGCTCTGGCACATATTCAGGAAGCGCTTGAGGTGCCTGAAAATCGGCGTGTAACTGCAGCAACTCCTCCGCCCGCATCTCAAAAGCCACCGGTGGCTCAGGTTTCCGCATCACGTGTAGCACCAGCTAGATTTCGTTTGGCGCTGGCGCGGACGCACAGAACGCTGTTTATAGACCAGTTACCCATGCAGGGTGCTATGGGGTTCAGTCAGCAGCATTCCCGTTTGCTGGCCTACATTACACGAGCATTGGGTGAAGATCCTGCTCAGTTGTCTATGCCAACCATTCTTCAGTGGCCGCTGTTGGCGGGTAAGACGCTCAATCAGGGACCTGAAGAGGCGTATAAGAATGTGCAGCGCCAACTGGAGTGGATGCTGAAAGATACCTCTGTTCAGCGAATTATTTTGTTTGGTCAGGGGCTTCCACGGTGGGCAATCCGTCTAAATAGTGATGCAGATGAGTCGGCTCAGGGTGTGCATCCGGTCTGGAATCTGCCCTTTGTTGCAACCTCCAGTTTGACTCAGGCATTACAGCTGCCGGAACTTAAACGTCAGATATGGCTAGATATTCAGTCTCTGATTCGTGAACACTGAAATAGTTGATGCACAACAGGATCACTCCACACTGATATTTATTCAACGTCTTGATGTTGAGTGTTTCTCAGATAGCTGGAGCGAAGCTCAGTTCAGATACTATCTGGATAAACCTGAGCGATATCGGGTTTTTCTCATCTTGTCCAAGGGTGACAGGGTGGGGTATCTGGTGTTTGCTACGCTGCTTGATGAAGCCGAACTGCTGCGTATAGGTGTTGTTCCTGAGCAGCGCGGGAAGGGGGTAGCCAGCGTTGCTTTATGCAGGGCCGAACGCCGACTTTTTGAGCTGGGTTATGCCCGATTGCTGCTGGAGGTGAGAGAATCTAACGCGCCGGCCCGGCACCTCTACCAGTCAGCGGGCTACCAGCTCGATGGTCTGAGAAAAGGATATTATCCCGCAACCGCTGATTATCCGGCTGAAGATGCGATTCTGATGTCGAAGGTTCTGAATAACGCAGAGATAGATCATTGATGGCAAGGACCCCGCTGGAGATAAGCCTGTTCTGGCAGCTTCTTTCTGGCACTCTGGTATTACTGAGTGCTGTCGTGGCTGTGCGTCGACTGCCGTTAGGGGTATTAGCGGCTGAAACTCGTCTTCAGCATCTTTTTTTTGGTGCTGTTGTGCTGCTGATGCTGACCTGGTCATTCAGAGCTGGGCTCAGCGAGGGGTTGAGTATCCATTTTCTGGGTATGACAACACTGACGCTGATGTTTGGTTGGGATCTTGCCCTTTTAGCTGGATATGCAGCCTATCTGATGCTGACCCTTATAGGGCTGGATTCCTGGGGAATGCTGCCTGTAAATCTGCTGACGATGGTAATGATCCCGGCAACCACGGCAATATCAATTCTAAGATTTATTGAGCGAAAATTGCCGCCTAACTTCTTTATCTATCTGTTTCTGGTTGCCTTTCTCGGTGGTGGTCTAACAGCTGCTGTGGGAGGCTTAAGCCTGGCGCTGATTTTGGGGCTGGACTCGGTACACAACTGGAGCAAGATCTATCTGGAGTATGTTCGCTATCTGCCACTGATCATCTTCCCTGAAGGACTGATCAACGGAATTATTATGACTGGAATGATGGTATTTCATCCCGACTGGATTCGTACCTTTGATGCTAAGCGCTATATTGATGATCAGTAATTTTTGGTGGATTTCCGCCAGTTCTGAGTTTTGCGCTGGATGGTAAATCGCCAATTTATAATCTCTGAATTCTGTTTTACTTCTATCAATATTAAATAACATGCTGAATTAATTTAATTTTTTATTTGTGGCATAACTCCTGCTTTTATCGGATTGCTTACTAAAGGGTCATCAACGACCCGTTTCTAATAACAGGAGAGCACACATAATGAAAAAACTGACTCTTGGTCTATCGGCTTTAGCACTTTCAGTATCAGCTGTGACGGCAATGGCGTCTGAAGGTTGCGACAGTGGTGAAATTGTTGCGAAGCTAAGCCATGTGACTGGTGGTACCACTCACCCTAAAGTTCTGGCAGCAAACATGTTTGCTGAGCGCGTGAATAAAGAGATGGATGGCGTGATGTGTGTTGAGGTTTATCCAAACTCAACTCTCTTTGGTGATTCGAAAGAACTTGAAGCGCTGCTACTGGGTGATGTTCAGATTCTGGCTCCTTCACTCTCCAAGTTCGGTTCTTATACACCTAGGTATGGCGTTTTCGATCTGCCATTTATCTTCAAAGATATTGATGCAGCGATGCGCTTCACCAATTCTGATGCAGGTCATGGACTGCTGCACGAGATGGAAGATGTTGGCTTCGTAGGTCTGGGTTACTGGATGTCTGGTATGAAGTACTTCTCTGCCAACAAGCCACTGCTCCTGCCTGACGATGCTGCAGGTCTGAAATTCCGCGTACAGAACTCTGATGTTGCCAAAGCGATGATTGCTGCGATGGGTGCATCACCACAGCCAATGGCGTTCTCAGAAGTGTACGGTGCGCTGCAGACTGGCGTTGTAGATGGTCAGGAAAACACCTGGTCTAACATCTACACCAAGAAGTTCTTTGAGGTTCAGGATTCTACAACTGAAACCAACCACCAGTTGCTGGCTTACCTGTTTATGACCTCTAAAGAGTTCCTGGACAACCTGACTGATGAGCAGCGTGTTCAGTTTGAAACGATCGCGGGTGAAGTGACTAACGCGGCTAACAACAATGTTAAAGCTAAGGAAGCACAGAACCGCCAGAACATTCTGGATGCTGGTGGCAAGATCAACACCCTTGACGCTGAAGCGCGTAAGACTTGGGTAGAATCGATGAAGCCAGTTTGGAAGCAGTTTGAAGATAAGATCGGTGCTGATCTTATCGAAGCTGCTGCGAACTCTTAATCGCAGTCTGAGCTGTATCCTGCGGGCCCGCCGGGCCCGCATGTTAACTATTTAATTAATTAAAAACTGGAGCCTAGCTGTGGACTACTGGCCGCATCTCTATCTACTGGTTTTTATCCTGATCCTCTGGGGTCTGGAAAAACTCTGTCCGAAATTTATGGAGAGCCTGGAGGAGAACTTCCTGGTTCTGATCATCAGTCTGATTATGGCGGTGTCCTTTGGGCAGGTTATTGCCCGGTACGGGTTCAATACCGGCTGGTCAGCTGCGCTCGAGTTTAACATGGTGATGTTCTCCTGGCTGATCCTGATGGGGATGAGCTACGGGATAAAAACGGGTATTCACCTGGGTGTGGATATCGTACTGAATGCGGTGCCGCATAAGTTAGGCAAGGCGCTGGCGCTGTTTGGTGCGCTGGCAACGCTGGTCTATGCCTTGCTTCTGCTTGACTCTGCCTGGCTGGCTGCCATGGGAGTGGATGTGCGCGGTGGTGCGATTGAATACTGGGCAAAAATGTTCAAGATCAATATTGGTGTTGAAGAGATGCGTTGGCCTCAGTTTATTCAGGACTGGTTTGGTGTCAGAGAGCGCGTACAGCGCTGGCTGGTGCTGATTATGCTGCCGATCAGTCTTGCGCTGTTGAGTTTTAGATCGATACAGGCGTTCTTTGATATTTTGACTAACAAGCGCCATATGCTGATCAGTGGGCATGAAGCTCAGGATCTGGTGGAAGAAAACAAAGGCGTCCTTAGGGACTGATAGGAACAACTGAGATGGAAGCATTAATTCTTTTCGCTCTAGTACTCGGGTTGCTGTTTATCGGTCTTCCCGTTGGTATCGCGCTGGGTCTGTCATCGATCCTCTACATTTCCTTTTTCTCTAATGATTCTCTGTCCTCCATAGCGATTTCGCTGTTTGGTGTAGGGACTCACTATACGCTGCTGGCGATCCCCTTCTTCATCCTGGCATCAGCCTTTATGTCGACCGGTGGTGTGGCCAAGCGTTTGATCAACTTTGCGATCGCATCGGTAGGCCATTTTCGTGGCGGTCTGGCGATGGCCTCTGTGCTCGCCTGTATGATGTTCGCCGCTCTGTCTGGCTCATCACCGGCAACCGTAGTGGCGATCGGTACAATCGCTATCGCAGGTATGCGTCAGGTGGGTTACTCCAAGGAGTTTGCATCAGGCATCATCGCTAATGCCGGTACTCTGGGTATCCTGATTCCACCCTCTATCGTCATGGTGGTCTACGCGGCTTCTACAGATGTCTCTGTAGGTCGTATGTTCCTGGCGGGTGTGATTCCCGGACTGCTCGCTGGTGCTATGCTGATGCTGGCGATCTATGTGGTAGCGCGTAAACGTAATCTGCCCGCAGAACAGTGGAAAGGTATCGGGAACCTTATTCGTGGTGGTAAGGATGCAGGCTGGGGTCTGTTCCTGATCGTGATCATCATGGGCGGTATCTACGGTGGTGTATTTACGCCGACAGAGGCTGCAGTCGTCGCTGCTGTCTATTCGATGATTATCGCGCTGTTTGTCTATCGCGATATGGGGCCGCTCAAGGAAACCCCTTGGGTTGAAGCGACCGACAGTGCACACGCACGGATTGGTTTTAACGGCAGTGTATATGGTGTCTCCTTCTTCATTGTATGGATGATCATGTCCTTCTTTGCGCTGGCAGATTCAGAAACTGTGACGCTGGGCGATCGTACACTCTGGGGTCTGATAGCGAGTGTGGCTCTGGCGCTCTTCTATATCTATAAGCGTAGCGGAGACATTCATCAGTCTCTGGTGCACTGTCTGGTAGCGGGTCTGCCGATCTGGAAGCGTAACCTGGGTGCGATGACGCGGGCGTTTTTCCCGGCATTCTTTGGCGGTGAAACGCGCAAGGTGATGCTGGAAGGTACTAAAACCACAGTGATGCTGATGTTTATCATCGCCAACGCACTGCTGTTTGCCCATACCTTGTCGGCTGAGCGTATACCTCAGGTGGTAACCGAGTGGATGCTGGGTGTCGGATTTAACTGGTTTACCTTCCTGATTGCAGTCAACATTCTGCTGTTGATTGGTGGGCAGTTTATGGAGCCTTCCGGCCTACTGGTCATCGTGGCACCTGTCGTATTCCCGATTGCAATGGAGTTGGGTGTGGATCCAATCCATCTGGGTATCATTATGGTGGTTAACATGGAGATCGGGATGATTACACCGCCGATCGGTCTTAACCTCTTCGTGACCTCGGGGATTACCGGAATGAGTCTCGCTCGAGTGGTAAAAGCGGCCATGCCTTTCGTTGCAGTGCTGTTCGTATTCCTGATTCTGGTGACTTACATTCCGGTTATCTCAACCTGGCTTCCATACACGATTATGGGACCAGAAATAATTACGAAATAGCGTTCCTGAGACTCTTCAGATGCTCTGTGAAAACCCGCCTGATGGCGGGTTTTTTGTTTTTATAGCTTAGAAAACAGCAAGACTTCTTGCCGCAGGGCGAGGAGATGCAACTCAGCAGATGACTGATGTCGAATCGTTTGAAGTACTTGAGCTGGTACATGATGCATACCGTAACTGACTGAAGGTTGATTACCTGGTATCTCCTGAGAAGATGATGCTTGACCGTACTCAGTTGATGGGGCTGACTGCGTCTGAGATGACTGCTCTTATCGGAGGTATGTGTGTATTGGATTCCAACTCGATCTGCGCGCCCACTCAGAGGTGTATGCACCGGACGATAACAGAGAGAAGTTTATTCAGGACTTCGTTAACGCCTGGTAAAGGTGATGAATGCGGATCGGTTTGGTCTGAACTAAATTGCGCTTCGTTGATCTCATAAAAAACCACAGGTGGTCGGAAGGCTATCTGTGGTTTTTTACTTTAAACGAAATAAACCCAAGGAGTTGAACCGCTAATTCGTGCCTTTCACTGCTCGCGAAGTATAATGTCGCTTCATTTTTCACAGCCTGACTTAACTCTTTTTGCAAACTGAGGAGATAACGGCTGAATTTGGTTTCCAGGAGCGTAGGTCGACAGACATGAGTGATAGCAAATTTGTTAATGAGATCAGTAAACGTAGAACCTTTGCTATCATCTCTCACCCTGATGCCGGTAAGACCACAATTACAGAGAAACTGCTGCTGCTTGGGCAGTTGATCCAGGTTGCCGGCACGGTTAAAGGGCGTGGCAGCGATCGTCATGCGACCTCTGACTGGATGACCATGGAGCAGGAGCGTGGTATCTCGATCACCTCCTCCGTTATGCAGTTCCCGTTCCGGGATCGCGTGGTAAACCTGCTTGATACACCGGGACACGAAGATTTCTCTGAAGATACCTATAGAACGCTTACCGCCGTTGACTCAGCGCTGATGGTGGTTGATGGCGCTAAGGGTGTCGAAGAGCGCACCATCAAACTGATGGATGTCTGCCGACTGCGTGATACGCCAATCTTCTCCTTTGTGAACAAACTTGACCGTGATATCCGGGATCCGATCGATCTGCTGGATGAGATCGAGTCGGTTCTAAAGATTGAAGCGGCACCGATCAACTGGCCGATCGCGATGGGACGTCGTTTTAAAGGGGTTTATAACCTCTATACAGATCGCATCCATCTCTATACACCTGGTATGGGGCATACACTGGCAGATGAGCGCCTGATTGAAGGGCTGGATTCAGATGAAGCGCGCGAGCTGCTCGCTGATGAGTATCAGGAGTTCTGCGACGAGATAGAACTGGTGCGTGGCGCGACCCATGAGTGGGACCTGGAAGCCTATCTGGCAGGAACGTTGACACCTGTATTCTTCGGTACTGCGCTGGGTAACTTTGGTGTGCGTGAAATGATGCACGATTTCGTTGACTGGGCCCCGGCTCCAAGCGATCGAAAAACGGAGACACGTACCGTACAGGCTGATGAAGAGAAGTTCTCCGGCTTTGTATTTAAGATTCAAGCGAATATGGATCCCAAGCACAGGGACCGTATCGCGTTTATGCGTATCTGTTCGGGTAAATATACCAAAGGCCTGAAGATGCGTCATACCCGTATTGGCAAGGATGTACGTATTGCGGATGCGGTCACCTTCGTCGCGGGCGACAGGGAAGCTGTGGAAGAGGCCTGGTCAGGCGATATTATTGGTCTGCATAACCACGGCACGATCCAGATCGGTGATACCTTTACTGAAGGCGAGGTGTTGAAATTCACTGGAATTCCACACTTTGCACCGGAGCTGTTTAAGCGAGTCCGTCCTACGGATCCGCTGAAGATGAAGCAGTTGCAGAAAGGTCTGCAGCAGCTCTCTGAAGAGGGTGCTGTACAGCTGTTCCAGCCGATGCGTAACAATGATCTGATTCTGGGTGCAGTCGGTCAGCTGCAGTTTGATGTGGTTATGTACCGTCTGAAAGATGAGTACAAAGTTGACTGCGTCTATGAGGCGATCAGCGTCGCAACAGCGCGCTGGGTCGAGTGCTCAGATGCCAAGATGCTTGGCGACTTCCGTAAAAAAGCCTATGACAATCTGGCTCTGGATGGCTCAGGGTTGCTGACCTATCTGGCACCGACCCGTGTCAATCTGAACCTGACAGAAGAGCGCTGGCCTGACGTAGAGTTTCGGGCAACTCGCGAGCACTAGTGATGCTGTTCGACACCCACTGTCATCTGGATCTGGAACCGTTGGGAGATAACCTGCTCCTGATTCTGGATCGGGCCAGAGCAGTGGGGGTTGAGCGAATTGTGGTACCCGGTGTCAGTCGCAGTAACTGGTCCTTAGTTCGCCATAGTTGTACAGTTGAACACAGTGTTCAGCGTTTTCCCGCGTTAGGTCTGCATCCCTGTTTTCTTACATCTCATCAGGATGAAAATGATTTAATCGCACTTGAGGCTCAACTGAGTTCGGGTCAGTCTGTTGTTGCTATTGGTGAGTGTGGGTTGGACTTCTATATCGAAAATCCGCAGATCGAACGTCAGCTGCGACTGTTCGATGCCCAGTTATCGCTGGCAAAGCGTTATCAGCTTCCTGTCATTATACACTCGCGACGTTCTCTGGATCTGGTGATCAAGTATCTGCGTCAGGCCAGGCTGGTTAGAGGGGGCGTGGTTCATGCCTTTGCGGGAAGCGAGCAGCAGGCGAAACAGTTGTGGGAACTGGGTTTTTATCTGGGGGTTGGTGGCGCGCTGACCTATGAGCGTGCACAACGATTGAGGCGCGTGGTTGTATCGATGCCGATTGAATCTCTGCTGCTGGAAACCGATGCCCCGGATATGCCGTTAAGTGGTTATCAGGGGCAGTCGAACAGCCCTTCGCAGCTCTGTAAGGTTGCTCAGA
>JBFEXW010000038.1:0-12344 GCA_041562495.1 Marinobacterium sp.
AAATCCGGCACCGCCGGTAACCAATATTTTCACTCAGTAACCTTTAATCTCAATTCAATATCAGACTAAAATTGCTAGATATGGCATTACAGGATGCTATTTTTAGCTTTTTTCTCTGTTGTACTTCTTAATTTTTCAAATGCTAAATTTAGTTATCGAATGCTAAATTTAATATTTTAGCAATCTAACTCATTGTTTAATGGCCATTACTAAAAATCCATAAGGATCACTTATCAAAACCTAGACCCTATCAATCGCTTCCGAAAAGATCGCGTGTATAGACCTTATCCGCTACGTCATCCAATTTTTCCGAGCGGCGGTTGGCGATAACCACGTCACTCATCTGTTTGAACGCTTCAAGATCGTTAATAACTTTAGAGTTGAAAAAGCTATCTTTAGACAAGCCTGGCTCATATATCACGACTTCGATTCCCTTAGCCTTAATACGCTTCATAACACCCTGAATCGCAGAGGCCCGGAAATTGTCTGATCCTGATTTCATAACCAAACGATAAATTCCAACTACCTTTGGATTTTTACGAATAATTGAATCCGCAATGAAATCTTTACGCGTGGTGTTTGATTCAACAATCGCGCGTATCAGGTTACTGGGAACATCCGCGTAATTAGCCAACAACTGCTTGGTATCCTTTGGCAAACAATAACCACCATAACCAAAGCTTGGATTGTTATAGTGGCTACCAATTCGAGGATCCAGGCATACACCATCAATGATTTGACGCGTATTCAGCCCGTGGCTTTCCGCGTAGGTGTCCAGCTCATTGAAATAAGACACACGCATCGCGAGGTAGGTATTCGCAAAGAGCTTAATCGCTTCCGCCTCTGTGCTCTCGGTAAATAGCAGAGGGATATCTTCTTTGATTGCACCCTGCTTTAGAAGATTGGCAAACAGTTCAGCGCGTTCGCTCTGCTCACCTACGACAATACGGGAGGGGTACAAATTATCATACAGGGCTTTACCTTCTCTCAAAAATTCCGGCGAAAAGATAAGGTTAGCTGTTCCGAACTGCTCTCCGGCCTGCACGGTGTAACCCACAGGGATGGTCGACTTGATCACCATCACTGCATTAGGGTTTATCTCAATAACATCAGCAATAACTGCTTCTACGCTTTTTGTATTGAAGTAGTTTGTCTGAGGATCATAATCCGTTGGCGTGGCTATAATGACGAAGTCAGCATCAATGTATGCGACGTGCTTATCCGTAGTCGCTTTCAGGTTAAGAGTTTTCTCCGAGAGATACTGCTCAATTTCTGCATCTTCAATTGGCGACTTTCGTGCATTAATCAGATCAATCTTTTCCTGCACAATATCCAGTGCCACAACTTCATTATGTTGGGCAAGCAATACGGCGTTGGAAAGTCCTACATAGCCAGTACCGGCGATGGCAATTTTCATACTACCGAGTATTCCTTTGATTCTGATTCATACGAGACTGAATCTGCTCTATCTCCGCCTTCAACTGATCATATTCAGCCTGCTTACGCGCCAGAAAACGCGAAGTGATTACCACCTTATCCGCCAGACCTTTAGGCGTCAGAAGGTAAAGATAACCCGCTTTGTTATTCGACTTTTTAAAGTTCTGCGCCTTTACCAAGCCTCGATCGATAAGTGCACTCAACACGTAGTTAGCTTTACCTACACTCACCCCCAACTTCTCAGCTAGCTCTCGCTGGCTGAGCTCAGGAGACTGGTGTATGAAGTCCAGAGTTTTGTAGTCGTATTCGAGGCTTTTATCAGACACAGGAGGCATGTTGTTTAGTGTTCAGGCACGCTACCGCCCCGGCTTGCCACCGCGCGGCTATTTAGATGTGTTCAAATTGTGAACACAGGATACTGCTGCATAGTATGCAAAGCAATTATTCTATTGGATAGGCGTTTGGATAATCCGGAAACATGGTCGCGACCTGCGTTGCAGATCGCTCTAACAGAAGTTAATTACGGATATTTTCGAGATCTATAGAAAGCCGTTGCCAGCGACCGAGAAGCTCTAGCAATACAAAGGCGCGTTTCTCGCCATCATATTCGACAAAGATCGCATTAAGATCTTTAAATGGACCTTCTGTAATCTCTACTGGCTGATCTGAATGTAGCGACTGCAACGGTGCTTTATCGCCTAGCTGTCGACGTATAGCCATAACCGCATCTGCAGGCATAATCGCCGGCTGGGAGCCAAAACTCACAAGCTTTGCGACACCTCGCGTTGAGCGAATTGGACGCCAGTTACTTTCGAGTTCTGACAGGTAGATAAACAGGTAACCGGGAAATAGAGGCTTATCTTCCACGGTACGTTTGCCACGCTTAATAACGTCCACTGGCATTTTCGGCAGATAGGTATCGAAGCCCTGATTCTCGAGTTCAATCTGAGCCCGATCAGTCTGGCCAGGTTTAGTTTGAATCACGTACCAGTTGTACACGCGCGGCCTCGATAGCGTTGAATACTGAGGCACGACCTCTTACGAGATCGCTCCTACAGGGGTGAGGTAAATACCTAAGCGTTTATCTTTTGTAATTTATCCGTTAACCACTCAACCGACTGCTTATGCACCTCTTCTACCGTGCACCCTTGCGTCTCAATCGGTTCCGAAATAACAAGATCAATAGTACCAGGCTGTTTAATAAACGCCTTACCAGGCCAAAAATGGCCAGCATTATGCGCAACAGCAACCAGTGGCACTTCTGAGCTGACCGCCAGCATGGCGCCGCCTTTATTCCAGCGCCCCATCTCACCAACCGCCAGTCGCGTTCCCTGAGGGAAGATCAAAATAGGGATACCTTTACTGAGCTTATCCTTACCCTGCTCAAGTAGCTGTTTAAGAGCGCCACGACGCTGACTGCGATCAAGCGCGATCGGTTCAAGCAGACTCAATGCCCAGCCAAAGAATGGAATTTTTAGCAGCTCTTTTTTCAGAACAACGACCTGTGGCTGAATCAACAACTGAAAATAGATAGTTTCCCATTCACTCTGGTGATTCGCGATCGCAACATACCCCCCCTCTTTGGGAAGATTTTCGCGGCCAGTCACTTTTACTTTGACACCACAACAGACTCGTAACCAGAAGATGTAGAAGTTGTTAATGCCCGTCACAAAATAGAATCTGGGCTTGAATGGCAGCAAAGGTCCGATTATCAGGCAAAGTGATGCATAGATAATCGTCATAGGGTAGAAGCCGGCGTAATAGAGCAGTGCGCGAACAAACAGAAGTGAATCTCTCACTCTTTTTAACCTCCGGTAACTGGAGGAAAGAAAGCGATCTCATCACCATCTTTGATAAGGGTATTTGAATCGGACATCTCCTGATTTACTGCCATCAGCGTTGTAGACGAGTTGATTGCTGATGACCAGGTATCGTCCAAGCTTTCCGAGAGGGAATCGATAAGATCAGACAGTGTAGAAACGCCTTCCGGTAGTTCGATCTGATCTTCGGAGCGACCGATTTTCTCTTTTAAGCTGGCGAAGTAGATTATTTTTAACATTTTGAATTTATTACTTAAGTCAGTTTTCGTGTTGCGACCTCTTTGAGATCGCTCCTACAAGAGCATGGAAAATTAAATTATTCGGCAAGCCAATGACCAGACTTTCCACCTTTTTTCTCAAGCAGACGAACCTGATCTATTACCATACCCTTATCCACCGCCTTACACATATCATAAAGCGTCAGACCTGCGACAGAAACCGCAGTCAGTGCTTCCATCTCAACGCCGGTCTGACCACTCAGCTTACAGATCGCAGTGATTTCAACACTGGACTCTGACGTATTAGGCGTCAGCTCCACCTTCACGCTGCTAAGCATCAGAGGGTGACACATGGGGATCAGATCGGAGGTTCGTTTAGCGGCCATAATGCCCGCAATACGTGCGGTAGCCAGAACATCGCCTTTTTTATGCCCACCCTCAACTATCAATCGTAGTGTTTCCGGCTCCATACGTACGCAGCCATGTGCTCGGGCTTCCCTGAAACTCACATCCTTTTCAGAGACATCGACCATTCGGGCCTGACCACGTTCATCGATATGGGTAAATTCAACCATCAGGTGTCACCTCTGCACGTGTTAGTGCTGCTTTGTAATTGATTACCGGATTTGCATACATCTGACGAAGGATCTCCTGAGCTGACTGATCCAGATCGACCATTCGTGCATCCAGTTTTGCCTGTGCTTCTGCATCACCCTGTCCGGCCGCAGCCAGATTGGTCGCATGCAGGTGATAATTCAGATGGATCTGGCGATCGATCTCTTCAGCCAGTTCTTCGGCTGTTTCAAAATCAGCTTCAATCACATCACCAAAAGAGACATGGACATGCCCTTTATCGCCAGTGATGCCTTTGACAATACTCTCAATATCTTCAAATTCGCCCTTTTGATAATTCCCATCAGACGCCTTGGCTGACAGCTCCTTCGCTTTAGCTGAATCACAGGGATCCAGCTCATAGGCTATTGAAACTGGGACTATGTTTAGACGCTTAGCCATCTCAGCAAAGGAGCGTTTCTTGCGCTGTGACATATAGAACATTTTCAACAGCGCCGGATCGGTACGATCGTTACCATCCTTTGCTCGTCCTTCTCGCTGAGCGATCCATACCGAATGTCCGGTCTGGATACAGTGATCAATATAGGCCGATAGAGTTGTTAACGCGGTCAGTCGCTCACGCCCTTTAACGCCTCGCTTCACAATAAAGCTTTTATTAAGACGCATCAGATCGGAGACGTAAGGTTTACGCAGCAGGTTATCGCCGATAGCGATACGCACTGTGCTCATATTGTTGTGATAGCGGACCCAGTTAACAAAGGCCGGATCCATCGCGATATCACGGTGATTGGAAACAAAAAGATAGGCCTCGTCCGGGTCGAGTCTATCGAGACCACTACAGCTCAGGCGCGTTGTGGTCCGATTGATCATCTTCGCCATATAGCCTTCGACCAGTTTCTGAAAATCTGCAATCGAATCTACGTCACCCATGCGTGCAGCCAGCACCTGTTTAACAACGGGACGGAGTAACCAGCCTATATATTTTGAGGCTTTGGGAAACTGGTACTGGGTAATCGCACTGATAAACTCATTATCATGCAGGATACTAAAGAGCACCTGCCCTACTTCATCATCATGATAGGGGCGAATTTCGTGGAAAGGATCGGCCTGATTGTTCTCAGTCATTAGCGTTGTCGGTCACCCGAATACCCAGAAAAAAGAGGCCGTATTTTAGTCGTTTGTGACATTTTTATCATCTTATTGTTATTTTGCGCAGCGGGAGCCATTCTAATGCGGGAACCATATGCTAAGCAGGCAGTGACATTTACAAAAGTTACGCCCCCGTCGGGATCATTCTTACAAAGACCTCAGACAGTTAACAAACTACCGAACGGGATAAAGTCCAGCATTTCGCCTTCCGTAATCTTCCGCTCAGATGGCAGATGCAACAAACCTTCCGCTGTTAATGCAGAACTCAATACACCTGAGTTCTGACTGGCACTAGGCTGTGCGCGACCATCCACAAACTTCACCCGCATATATTCATCACGGGACTCTTCGCCACGTGAAAAACCGACAGGCACAGGAAGGCGTAATGGTGGATTATAGTTGGCACCCTGAATATGCATCAGACAGGGGCGCGCCAGCAGGGAGAAGGTCACCATTGCCTACATCGGATTTCCCGGCAAACCGATCACGGTTGTTCCCTGAATCTGCCCTACAGCAAAGGGCTTACCCGGACGTATTTTGATCCGCCACAGATCGAGACTTCCGAGAGCCTGAATAGCATTTTTAACGTGATCTTCCTCGCCGACAGATACGCCACCTGTAGTGATGACCGCATCAGCCTGAGCAACCGCCTGAGTCAGCGCCGCCACTGTCGCATCATAGGTATCCTCCACAGGACCGAGATCGACCACCTCAATACCCGCCTGCCTCAGCAATGAGCTGATCAATGGTCGGTTTGAGTTATAGATCTGTCCCGATGCAAGCGGCAGCCCCGGCTCAACCAGTTCATCTCCAGTACATAGCAGCGCCACTTTAATTGGCTTATACACCTCAACGCTATCGATCCCTGTGGAGGCCAGCACTCCCAGAGCAGGAGGCGTAAGTCGTGCGCCCTGCTTCAGAATTTCCACACCCGCTTTCAGATCCAGGCCCGCATCACGAATACTCTCCGCTAGCCGCGGCGCCTGAAGTATACGAATACAACCGGAATCGAGCTTCTCAGTATTCTCCTGCATCACCACCGCATCCGCGCCTTCAGGAATCTCAGCGCCGGTAAAGATACGTGCTACTGAGTTTACTTCGAGCGGCTGAGGTGCTGCTCCAGCAGGAATACGCTGACTGACCTTCAGCTCAGCTCCTGCTGGACATTCAGAGACACGTACCGCGTACCCATCCATCGATGAGTTTGCGCGTGGTGGTACATCGATTCTGGCAAAAACATCTTCTGCCAGTACCCGGCCAAAGGCATCTGCCAGTTTAACGGTTTCAGCTTCAGCTTCTCTGGGCAGTTGCGCTAACAAGCGATTTAGCGCATCGTCCAGCGGTATCAGCGGGGGGAGTGACACAGATCTTTTCTCACTTCGACTGGGTTAATGCGAGACGCTGCTCTTTAACTGTTTCCAGCAAACCAACGAAATTACAGGGGCGATGACGACTATCCAGCTGCGACTCAATAATCGACCAGCCCGTACGACAGGCTCCGGTTGAACCAGGAAGACACACAATCAGTGTACCATTGGCCAGCCCGGCAAATGCACGCGACTGAACCGTCGAGGTACCTATCTCATCCCAGGATACTTTACGGAACATCTCACCAAAGCCCTCAACCTCTTTATCGAACAGCACCTTAAGCGCTTCCGGCGTAGAGTCCCTCAGCCCAAAACCTGTACCACCGGTACTGATTACCACCTGAACCTCTGGATCTGCAACCCAGTGAGAAACCTGTGCACGCAGCAGATAAACATCATCCGGCAGCAGTACACGATCAAGTACTTCGTGCTCAGCACCAGCAACCGCTTCTGCAAGGAAGCCACCGGAGGTGTCATTAGACTCATTGCGCGTATCCGATACTGTCAGTACCGCAACACCCAAACTTACCTTTTCATCTGTACTGCTGTGACTCATTTAGCCTCCGCTTACTATCGCGACTTAAACTTTATTGGTGCCGCCCTATGATGATAGCGCCCACGCACTTTCGAATAAAAGTTATGAAACTGCTGCAGATCGGACTCCACCTCACCGCTCAGGTAGATAGGATCACCCAGTCCAATCGTTTTTGTAGAGAAATCCAGATAGGCCGGCACCACAGGCACATCCGCCTGCACGGCGAGATAGTAAAAACCAGACTTCCATTCAGATCGGTAGGAGCGTGTACCCTCCGGCATCATACCGATAATACACTCAGCATCACTGGACTTGGCCTGCTGATACAGCGCTACCAACTGAGTGATAAAGCCCGTGCTGACACGACGATCAACAGCGATACCACCCAGGGCTCTCATCAACACACCAAGCGGCCACCAGAACAGCGTATGTTTCGCCACGAATCGAAATCTCACGCCCAACGCGCCTTTGACGAGCATCGCCAGCATAAAGTCCTGATTACTGGTATGCGGGTAGCCAATCAGCACATAGCGTTTCTCTTTGGGTAACCGGATATCAATATGCCAGCCCGCCAATTTAAGGATAAAGCGACACAGCCTCTGGAGCATCAGCGATCAGCTCCGACGTTTAACATCACGCATCAACTGACTGATATCCAGCCCAAGAGCTTCGGCCATTGACCCTACATCATTACTTGGAATCGGCGGCAGGCGTCCGGCTGTTTTGCGCTTTTCTGCCCGTTCTCTTGCTCTGAGTTCGAGCTTTTCCTGGAGTTTATTAAGTTGAATCAGAGTCAATGATGCCAAAAATTCAGTTACACGATCAGTCATCGATTTAGTATCAACCACCTGTTGCGTTCATAAAACGAAGTATTTGCGGTTCTGCGGCAAGATCGAAATGATGTTTTTCCGGCTTCAGATCCATCGAATCAATTATCGCCCGCTCCAGCATAGCCGCACGCTTTTCGGCATCCGGCTCGGAGCGGATCAGATCACGAAGATCCATGGAGTGTTCATTCCCTAAACAGAGCAGCAAACGCCCCTCTACCGTTACCCGAACCCGATTACACTCTGAACAGAAGTTATGCGAGTGCGGCGAGATAAAGCCCACACGGACATTGGAGTCGGCCATTCGATAGTAGCTTGAAGGGCCTGCCGTCTGCTCATCGGTTTTAATCAGCGGATAACGTTCGCTGATAATAGAGCGGACCTCATCACTGGAGCAATAGCTATGTTCACGATCGTGCTCGGTAATACTGCCCAGCGGCATCTCTTCAATAAAACTGATATCCAGATTACGCTCTCGTACAAACTCGATAAGGTCCAACACCTCATCATCATTGCGCCCTTTGAGCACAACGCTATTAATTTTCGTACGCTTAAACCCGGCTTTACGGGCCGCTTCTATACCCTCGATAACCTGATCAAACTTATCCTTGCGGGTAAGCTCCTTAAACCGGTCGGCTCTTAGTGTATCGAGAGAGATATTAAGTCGACTGACGCCGGCATCCTTAAGATCTTGGGCCATAGCGGGTAACTGCGAGCCATTTGTGGTCAGCACCAGTTCAATATCAAGCGCACCAAGCCGACGAATCAGCGAGAGAATATCGCGGCGTACCAAGGGCTCACCACCCGTCAGACGCAACTTATTCACACCCAGACGAACAAAAGCAGCACCTACCTCGTAGATCTCTTCTAGCGACAGTACCTGAGCACGTGACAGGAAGGTCATCTCCTCCGCCATACAGTAGACACAGCGGAAATCGCAACGATCCGTTACCGAGATCCGTACATAATCGATATGACGACCGAAACGGTCGATTAATTTTAATGGTTCAGTCATAGCACTCAGTATATGCATATCGGGCGCTGAGCCCAACTTTGCGTTTTTTATTGTTAATAGAGCAACTAGCAGTTTGCCTTTAGATTGAGGTCACCACCTGCTATGCAGATGGTTCCTACAGATGAGGTGCAAAATACCACAACGTAAGTGTCGGAACGATCCCAAAGGGGTGGTGGCCATCCAAAGCTACGAGCCCAGCTCCTCCGCTCGGGTTTCAACCGTCGGCTGGATAATCTTACTACCATCCTGACCATAGATCTCGCGTATCAGACGCTGAAGATCAACGCGCCAGGGGCGCTGACGAATACCGAAGGTGTTCAATATCTTGGTACATTTCAGAACAGCAGAGGTCGGCCGTTCAGCGCCGGTTTCCTCAGAACTGGGTATGGGTTCTATCTTATTCACCGCAAGCTCTTCATATTGGCTGGCCGCGGCGATAATCGCTTCAGTAAAACCATAGCGTGTAGTGATCTCTGCGCCCGAGTAGTGGTACGTACCCCAAGCCTCTGCACCCGTCTCCAACTGCTGAATGATTGCAATAACAACGCGCGCGACATCCATTGATGAGGTCGGGCAACCACGCCGGTCATCCACCACGCGAAGAACATCTTTTTCACGCGCCAGATCCAGAACGCGGGTTAGATAGTTACGGCCCGACTCGCTAAACAGCCAGCTTACGCGAAGAATAATATGACGCGGGAGATACTGACGAATATTCTGTTCGCCCTGCCATTTCGATCTACCGAAAGCTCCCAGAGGAGCAGGCTCATCATCCTCGGTATAACCACTGTCATAATGACCATCAAAGATATAGTCGGAGGAGATATGCAGCAGAGGAATCGACATTTCGCCGCAAGCTTTAGCGAGGTTTAACGGACCATCCGCGTTAACCCGGGCAGCCAGCGCCGGATTGGCTTCAGAGGCGTCCACCTGATTGAAGCCTGCACAGTTCACTACGTAATGAGGCAGATCGGCAGCAAGACGCTGACTGATCTTTGCACAATCAGAAACATCCAGTTGGCGATGGTTATAGGGGTACAGCTCAAAATTATCTTCGTCCGCGCATTGCATTACGAAAGCACGACCAATCTGCCCCTCTGCACCTGTCACCAAAATCTTTACCGGATCACCATACACGCGAACGCACATCCTCTTTGAGAAATATCTTTCCAGAGCTTATACAAAGCTGATCGTCGGAGCTATAGCGCCGACTGAATAAATTGAGATCTTCAAAATCGTCAGACGCAATAAGCTGCAGACGATAAAAAGCCCCGCGTTGCGAGGCTCTCATCAAATTTTAGCTAAACCGCAGCACGACTAAAAGGGGATATCATCATCAAAGTCATCAAATGCAGGAGGCTGTTGCTGCGGAGCCTGTTGTGGCTGCCCCTGAGGCTGCTGGCGTGGCGCATTGTTCTGCTGCGGCTGAGAGTATCCACCACCGTAGTTATCATTCTGCTGATAGCCACCGCCCATACCGCCGGCAGTATCACCACGCGAATCCAGCATCTGCATCTCGCTTGCTACGATCTCAGTGGTATAGCGATCCTGGCCGTTATTATCCTGCCATTTACGGGTACGCAGAGAACCTTCAATATAAACTTTAGAGCCCTTACGCAGGTATTCACCCGCTATCTCCGCCAGGCGATTAAAGAACACGACACGATGCCACTCAGTACGCTCCTGCATCTGACCGGACTGCTTGTCTTTCCATGACTCACTTGTCGCTAGGGTGATATTGGTCACTGCACCGCCGGACGGCATATACCGAACCTCAGGATCCCCACCCATGTTGCCAATCAAGATTACTTTGTTAATACCGCGTGCCATCACTCTCTCCGAGACAAAATACTTTACCCTAGCAAGCTACTCTAACAGATCGCTTCAGGGGATTCAGCCGGAAATATCCAACTTGGTTTTGTATTCTCAATCAGAGTAATTTCTAACCCGAAGGCTGTGATAAAATGGGCGTTTTGCGTTCAGATTCGGAGCGGTAATGGACAAGATTCTTGTTCGCGGTGCACGTACACACAATCTCAAGAATATCGATCTGGATATTCCCAGAGACAAGCTGATTGTCGTTACAGGCCTGTCAGGCTCAGGGAAGTCTTCTTTGGCGTTTGATACGCTATACGCTGAAGGCCAACGGCGTTACGTCGAATCCCTGTCGACCTACGCGCGTCAGTTCCTGTCGATGATGGAAAAACCGGATGTAGACCATATCGAAGGACTCTCGCCAGCGATCTCAATTGAGCAGAAGTCTACATCGCACAATCCGCGCTCAACCGTTGGCACCATTACTGAGATTTACGACTATCTGAGACTCCTGTTTGCTCGTGCAGGCGAGCCTCGTTGTCCCGATCATGATCTTCCGCTGAAAGCTCAGACGATCAGTCAGATGGTTGATCAGGTACTGGCATTACCCGAGGGAAGCAAACTGATGCTTCTCGCACCGGTCGCACAGGACAAGAAAGGTGAGCACTTACATACGTTTAATAGTTTGAGAACTCAAGGGTTTGTCCGTATCAGACTCAACGGCATCATCACCGATCTGGATGATGTTCCTGCACTGGACAAGAACAAGAAACATCGCATCGATGTCGTCGTCGACCGATTTAAAGTACGCAACGATCTGCAGCAACGCCTAGCGGAATCCTTTGAGACCGCACTAAGCCTGACCGACGGGCTCGCAACCATTGACTGGATGGATGAGGGCGCCGGCGAGGAGATCATCTTCTCAGCTCGCTTTGCCTGCCCAAAATGTGGACACGCAATTCAGGAGCTGGAACCGCGACTCTTCTCGTTCAACAACCCGCACGGCGCCTGTCCAACCTGTGATGGTCTTGGTGTTAAGCAGTTCTTTGATCCTCGCAAGGTGGTGAGCGATCCTAGCCTGACACTCTCAGAAGGGGCCATTCGAGGCTGGGATCGACGCACGCTGTACTATTTTCAACAGTTGAAATCGGTTGCCACGCATTACGGCTTCGATATCGACACCCCGTTTGAATCACTCAGCAGTGACCATCAGCATGCCATTCTTCATGGCTCGGGCGACGAAACAATTCCGTTTAACTACCTGAATGACCGCGGCGATATTGTTTCGAAATCACACCCATTCGAGGGTGTACTGAACAATCTTGAGCGACGCTACAAAGAGACCGAATCGGAGATGGTGCGGGAAGATCTGGCCAAATACCTGAATGTTCAGCCCTGTCCCAGTTGCCACGGAAGTCGGTTGCGTCGTGAGGCACGTCATGTATTCATCGACAATCACACACTGCCAGAGCTCGTTAAACTACCGATCGGCGCGGCTAAAGCCTATTTTGAACAACTGGTACTTGAAGGCAAACAGGCAGAGATTGCCGACAAGATATTAAAGGAGATCAGGGAACGACTGAGCTTC
>JBFEXW010000039.1:0-12296 GCA_041562495.1 Marinobacterium sp.
CCCGTCGTGGATTCAAGGAAGCTGAAGTTGCTCAACTGACAAACTGGATCTGCGATGTGCTCGACGATATCAACAACGAAGAGACAATCACTAAGGTTCGTGAGCAGGTTAAAGCGATCTGTGCAGAGTACCCTGTATATAAGTAACACTTGTACGTTTTGAGGAGCGATTGAGAGTTGCTCAATCCTTCCTTAGAATACGTAGGGCAGCCTTGGCTGCCCTTTTTACGCTCTTTAACTGGTTTGCGTCCTTTCGGATACAACCCACTCGATAACGAGGCCTGAATGCACTGTCCCTTCTGTGGCGCATCGGATACCAAAGTTGTTGACTCACGTCTGGTGGCTGAGGGTCAGCAGGTGCGGCGACGTCGCGAGTGTGTTAGCTGCCACGAGCGTTTTACCACTTTTGAAGAAGCCGAACTCCTGATGCCGCGTCTGGTCAAGAGCGATGGTAGCCGTCAGCCTTTTGATGAAGAGAAGCTGCGTTCAGGCATACAACGTGCTCTGGAGAAACGTCCGGTCAGCGTTGAGGAGTTTGAAGCCTGTATTACCCGTATTAAACATCGTCTGCGCGCACCGGGTGAGCGTGAGATCCCTTCCGTTTTGGTGGGTGAAGCGGTAATGGCGGAACTGCGTAAGCTTGATCAGGTTGCTTACGTGCGGTTTGCCTCGGTTTACCGCAGCTTTCAGGATATCAATGAGTTCAGACTGGAGATCGAGCGCCTGTCTGAATCAGATAAACCGGATACTTCCGAGACAGTTAAAAACAAACCTAAACGTCGCCGCCGATCAGCCTCTGAACAAACCGTAGCTGAAGCACCAGATAATCCGGATCTGTTTGCGGACGAAAGCTGATGACAATATTTTCTGGGGCTGACTACGCTTATATGGCTCGCGCGATTGAGCTTGCCTGGCGGGGACTGTACACCGCTGACCCCAACCCCAGAGTTGGGTGCGTGCTGGTGCGCGACTGCGTAGTGATTGGTGAGGGTTACCATCAGCGTGCCGGTGAAGGGCATGCCGAAGTTAATGCGCTCCGGAACGCAGGAGATGCTCAGGGTGCAACCGCGTATGTGACGCTGGAGCCCTGCAGCCACTTTGGCAGAACACCTCCCTGTGCTCAGGGATTGATCAATGCCGGTGTCAGTCGTGTTATCGCCGCGATGGTCGATCCCAATCCAGAGGTTTCCGGTCGTGGACTGAGAATGCTGGAGCAGGCTGGTATAGAAACCGCCAGTGGATTGCTGGAGTCACAGGCGCGTGAACTGAACCCCGGTTTTTTGTCACGCATGGAACGGAAACGCCCTTTTATTCGGCTTAAGCTGGCAATGAGTGTTGATGGTCGCACAGCGATGGCGTCAGGTGAATCGCAATGGATTACCGGAGCTGATGCACGCGCTGATGTGCAGCAGCTCCGGGCGCGCAGTTCGGCAGTATTGACCGGTATCGGTTCAATTTTGCATGACGACTCTGCTCTGACTGTTCGGCCCGCGCAGTTGACCGAACGTATTGCGCAGCAGGTTTCTCAACGTCAGCCGTTGAGGGTCGTGCTGGATTCTCAGTTGCGCATGCCGTTGGATGCAAAACTGCTGAGTATCGATGGTCCGGTGTTAATCCTGACCGGTGAGCAGGCAGATGCGGATAAAAAGATCGCGTTGGAAGCGCGCGGAGCAAAAGTAGTGGCGCTGCCATTAACTGAGGGCAGGGTTGATCTCGCGGCAGTGACTGAGTATCTGGCGCAGCAGGAATCGGTTAATGAACTGCTGGTTGAGACTGGCGCGGAGCTGGCGGGAGCCTGGGTTGGAGCAGGACTGGTCGATGAATTCTGGGTCTATATGGCACCTAAGCTGATGGGTAGCAGAGCGCGTCCGCTGCTTGCGATGCCTTTAGAGCGGATGGTTGAGGCTAAAGACCTGGAGCTTAAGGATGTTCGGCAGTTTGGTCGGGACATCCGAATGATATGGCAGTTTGAGGAAGCCTGAGTGTTTACCGGAATTATTGAAGCTGTAGGCCGCGTTCGGGGGTCTGAACCTGTTGGCGGTGATCTTAAGCTCACCCTGGAAACAGGTGCGCTGGATATGTCTGATGTTAATCTGGGCGACAGCATCGCCACTAATGGTGTCTGCCTGACGGTGGTTGATTTCGGTTCTGACTTCTTCGTGGCCGATGTATCTCAGGAGACGGTCCAGCATAGTCGTTTAACCCAACTTGCTGTCGGCGAGCCAGTGAATCTGGAAAAGGCGTTGTTGCCGACGACCCGACTCGGCGGGCATCTGGTATCCGGTCATGTTGACGGACTGGCGACGCTGAATACCCTTGAGAGCGATGCGCGCTCGATGCGTATGAGCTTCACGGCTCCGGCGGGATTGGCGCGCTATATCGCAGCCAAAGGGTCGATTACAATTGATGGCGTCAGTTTGACGGTAAATCGGGTAGAGTCCAACGACTTTGAGCTTAATGTCATTCCTCACACTGCCGCCAACACTATAATTCAGTATTACAAACCCGGGCGACGGGTTCATATCGAGGTCGATATGATTGCGCGCTATCTGGAGCGATTGATGAGCAGTCGATCTCAGCAAGATGAGCAGAACACAGGCGTAACCTTGGATCTACTTGCCGCCTCTGGCTATCTGCGTCGACGTTAAGAGATAGGAGTTAAGATGCAACTCAACACCACCGAAGAGCTGATCGAAGATATTCGGCAAGGAAAAATGGTCATCCTGATGGATGATGAAGATCGCGAAAATGAGGGCGATATCGTTATTGCGGCCGAAATGGTACGTGCTGAAGATATCAACTTTATGGCCAAAAATGCACGTGGTCTGATCTGTCTGACATTGACACGCGATCGTTGTGAACAGCTGAAACTGCCGCTGATGGTACAGAATAACGGCACCTCATTTGCAACCAATTTTACCGTATCAATTGAGGCAGCTGAGGGTGTGACGACCGGTATCTCTGCAGCAGACCGTGCACTGACGGTGCGTGCGGCCGTACGTGCTGATGCAGCGCCAACAGATATTGTTCAGCCCGGTCATATTTTTCCGTTAATGGCGCAGCCCGGTGGCGTATTGAGCCGTGCAGGTCATACCGAAGCTGGTTGTGATCTGGCGCGTCTGGCTAAGCTGACGCCCGCTTCGGTCATTGTAGAGATCATGAATGAAGATGGCAGTATGGCGCGCCGCCCTGATCTGGAGATCTTCGCCAAAGAACATGGACTCAAGATTGGCACCATTGCCGATCTGATTCACTACCGTACAACCACTGAAACGACAGTACATAAAACGGATGTAGGTGAACTGGAGACCGATTACGGGCAGTTCAACTATGCTGTTTATCAGGATGATATTCAGGGGTGTAACCATCTGGCGCTCTATCGCGGTGACATTCAGCATGATCAGCAGACGCTGGTGCGAGTACATAACCGTACTGAGGTATTGCGAGATGTGGTTGGCGTGGCTTCTGAAACTGAACCTAAGTGGACGTTGCGTCGTGCACTGGAGCGTATTGCGGCTGAGGGCAAGGGCGTGGCGCTGTTGATCGATTCAGGTACCCGCGTCGATCTGGGTGATTCAATTCGGGTGATGGATAAAAAAGCCAGACCCTCAAAGGTTAATGTCAGCGCATCGGGTGCTTACCTGACGGTCGGTACCGGATCTCAGATTCTGAAAGATCTGGGTGTAGGTAAGATGCGCCTGCTGAGTTCGCCGATGAAATTTAATGCAATCTCCGGTTTCGATCTGGAGATTGAAGAGTATATTCCTTTCGAAGAGTAAAAAGAGATGAGTATGATTCAGTTAGAGGGCAACTTTGTTGCCGCTGAAGGTCGCTACACACTGGTCGTAGGTCGCTTCAATGAGTTTGTTGTAGAGAGCCTTGTCGACGGTGCTGTAGATACGCTGAAGCGTCACGGTGTCTCTGAAGAGAATATCCGTATTGTCCGTGTTCCTGGTGCATTTGAGATTCCGCTCGCTGTTCAGCGCGTGGCGCAGCAGAAGCGTGATGACGCTATCATCGCGCTGGGTGCGGTGATCCGTGGAGGTACCCCCCACTTTGAATACGTGTCCGGTGAGAGCTCTAAAGGCGTTGCTCATGTCTCTCTTGAGTATGATCTGCCAGTAGCAAACGGTATTCTGACCGTTAACAGTATCGAACAGGCGATTGAGCGCTCCGGTACGAAAATGGGTAACAAGGGTGCGGAAGCGGCTCTCTCGGCGATCGAGATGGTAAGCCTGCTGCGCCAGCTCGAGGTATAAGATGAGCGACGAGAAGCCACGTAAGAAACGCGTTTCTAACACCGATAAACGTCGCAATGCGCGTAACTATACGCTGCAGGCGCTTTATCAGTGGCAGTTGGCCAAACATCCGGTCAATGAAATTGAGGCTCAGTTCCGTGTCGATAACGATATGTCAGATACTGATGTACCGCTGTTCTCGGAACTGCTGGTCGGTGTAGTTGAGAATCGCCGTGAGTTGGATGATGCGTTCAGCCTCTATATCGACCGTGCGGTTGATGAGCTTGATCCTATTGAACTGAGCGTGCTGCGTATCGGTACCTACGAACTGATTCATCGCATCGAAGTACCCTATCGCGTAGCGATCAACGAGAGTGTTGAACTGGCAAAACGCTTCGGTGCAACGGAAAGCCATAAATACGTGAACGGCGTGCTGGATAAGCTGGCACATAAAGTTCGAAGCCTTGAGGTTAGCGCTCAGCGACTGAAATAATGCCGAGTGAGTTTCAGGTTATTGAGCGCTACTTTGCGCCGCTTGCTGATCCCGATCCCAGTATTTCGCTGGGAATGGGTGATGACTGCGCCCTCCTGAGTATCAGCCAGCCGACCGAGCTGGCTTTTTCTATCGATACGCTGGTCGAGGGTGTTCACTTCCTTCCTGATATCGCACCAGAGGATCTCGCCTGGCGTTTGCTTGGTTCATCGGTCAGTGATCTGGCAGCGATGGGTGCCGAACCGCTATGGCTGACCTTGGCGCTGACCCTGCCTGATATTGATGAGGCCTGGCTGTCCAGTTTTTCCAGCGCACTGAAACAGGCCTGCCAGCAGATGGGTATACGTCTGATCGGAGGTGATACCACCTCAGGGCGTTGCCGTGTTCTATCGGCTCAGGTTCATGGCCGCGTCGCTCCCGGTACCGCTCTGACCCGCTCAGGTGCACAGCCCGGCGATCTGATCTGTGTCAGTGGTACACTGGGCGATAGCCGGGCTGGACTGGCGCTATTACGCGGAGAAGTTGAGTCGTGTGATCAGACCGCAGCTGATTATCTGAAAACACGTTACCACCGGCCTCAGCCTCGTCTTGCGCTGGGACGTTCTCTCATTGGCAGGGCGAGCGCTGCAATCGATATCTCCGATGGATTTCTGGCAGATCTGTGCCATCTGCTAAAACGTTCAGCTGTGGGCGCATCTGTGGATGTTTCCAGTCTGCCGATATCGTCTGAGCTTCAGGGGCTGGTAGACGATGATCGTGCTATTCACTGGGCAAGCACCGGTGGTGAGGATTTTGAGCTCTGTTTTACGCTTCCGGAAACTGAACTGGCATCGCTTCAATCTGCACAGGCTCTGCCGATCAGTGTTGTGGGGAAAGTTGTAAGCGGAAAGGGGCTTGAGCTTCTGCAGGGTAATACCCCTTTTCAGTGGCCTGAAAAACTGGGATTTGATCATTTCGGAGTTAAATCATGAACCGAGCCCCCGCCAGCGTCTGGCGTAACCCCGTTCATTTTCTGGCGTTTGGTCTGGGCAGTGGAGCTTTTCCGAAAGCGCCCGGAACTATGGGTACGCTCGCTGCGATACCGATCTGGTATCTGTTTGCTGACTGGTCGATGCCTGCTTATCTTGCGTTACTTGTTGTAGCGACCCTGATCGGAATCTGGCTATGTGGCAAGACCTCCCGCGATCTTGGCGTTCATGATCATGGTGGTATCGTCTGGGATGAGTTTGTTGGTCTGTGGATCACTTTTATCGCTTTACCCTCAGGTTGGGGCTGGATTTTGCTTGGTTTTGTACTGTTTCGGGCGTTCGACATTATTAAACCTTGGCCAATCAATTGGGTGGATAAGCGGGTATCAGGTGGCTGGGGCATCATGCTGGATGACCTGATTGCCGGCTTTATGGCGCTGGTGATTGTTCAGTGTCTCAATTACTTCATCTAGCGCTGTTTTTTGGTTGTTGTGGTATTGGGTGTAAAATTCAATTAGTTGACCCCATTGATCAGGTATAGTGCATCGGGTCACCTTAGCTGAGGTTAGGTTGGTGGAAATAAAGTTTGTAGCAGAATCTAAGTTACCTACACCCTGGGGCGTGTTTCGTATGGTCGGTTTTGAAGAGGCCGAGACTGGTAAGGAGCACGTTGCGCTGGTGTTTGGTGAGGTAGTGGGTTCTGAACCAGTGCTGGCACGTATGCACTCTGAATGTCTCACCGGTGATGCTCTGTTTAGCTTGCGTTGTGATTGTGGTTTTCAGCTTCAGGAAGCGCTTAAACGTATCGCTGAACAGGGCCGGGGCGTACTGCTCTATCTGCGTCAGGAGGGACGCGGTATTGGCCTGTTGAACAAGATTCGTGCGTACAATCTGCAGGATGCTGGCTGCGATACGGTTGAAGCCAATGAGAAATTGGGTTTTGCGGCCGATATGCGTGATTACTCAATGTGTCAGCCGATGCTGGCGCATCTCGGTATTGAGCGGGTCCGGTTGATGACCAATAACCCACGTAAGGTCGATGCGTTGAGTCGCGCGGGTGTTGAGGTGGCGGAACGCGTGCCGCTTCAGGTGGGTAAAAACCGCTATAACGAGCATTATCTGGAGACCAAGATGGGTAAACTCGGCCATATGATGACCGAAGTTCATTTCTCAGAAGATTCAGAAGAGAAACTCTAGTTCAGAGCTTCCAGAATACGGGTTAGCATCTGATCTGTATTCAGTCCCTGCTTTGCGAGCTGCTGATCGCGGCTCGCATGTCTGCACCAGACATCTTCAATCCCCAGTGTTATCAAACGATTAGAGCGGCCGTTCCGCTGTAGCCACTGAGCAGTAAGTGCTCCGGCACCGCCGATAACCGCGTGATCTTCAACCGTTACAAGTAGTTCATGGCTATCGGCGATCTCGGCAAGCATCTTTTCGTCGAGGGGTTTCACAAAACGCATATCTACCAGACTGAGATCCAACTGCTCGGCACACTCCAGTGCCCTCTCAATCAGTGGGCCAAAGTTCAGAATTGCGGCGCGTTTGCCCTGGCGAATCTGGTTAGCGGTTCCCAGCACAACTTCAGTAGCAGGTTCCAGTGAATGCAGACCTGCTCCTCTTGGATAACGGATGGCAGCAGCACCAGAGTAATCCAGACCGAGCTGCAGCATCTGCTGCATATCCTGATAGTTGGAGGGCACCATGAAAATCAGATTGGGCAGAGGGGCAAGCATCGCGATATCGAATGCGCCTACGTGGGTCGCGCCGTCTTCGCCAACAAGTCCTGCTCGATCAATCGTTATCAGCACATCGAGCTTTTGCAGGGCGATATCATGAATTACCTGATCTATAGCACGCTGCAGGAAAGTCGAGTAGATCGCCAGAACGGGTTTCATACCATTGATTGCAAAACCTGCGGCCAGCGTTGCCGCATGTTGCTCAGCAATCGCCACATCAAAGTAGCGCTGTGGAAACTGCTCAGAAAAGGAGATCAGATCTGAACCTTCGCGCATCGCCGGCGTAATCGCCACAACCCTGTCATCATGCCTGGCGGCTGCCGTAATCCAGCTACCAAAGGTGTTGCTGAATGTAGGTGCTTTTGGCGTTTTAGACTGTGTATCATCCAGCTTGGCTAGTGCATGAAACCCGACAGGGTCCAGTTCTGCTGGTACATAGCCTTTGCCCTTCCGTGTGCGAACATGCAGGAACTGAGGGCCTGGGGTGTTCAGGCACCGGGACAGCGTTTTGAGCAATGCCTCCAGATTATGACCATCAATCGGGCCGGTGTAGTTGAAGTTCAGTGCTTCAAAAAGTGGCATTACCGGATGGGTCGGAACCTGCACTCGCAGATTAGTTGCCAGATAGGTGGCCAGTCCACCCTGATTGGGTGAGATCGACATTGCATTGTCATTCAGAATCACCAGCATATCGGCCTGTGTGTGCGCAGCGTGGTTCAGTGCTTCAAATGCCATGCCGGCAGTCAAGGCACCATCGCCGATGACTGCAACGCTCTTGCGCTGCTTGCCCTTCAGACGGTTTGCCAGAGCCATTCCTAAAGCGGCACTGATGGAGGTGCTTGAATGCCCGGTGCCAAAGGCATCGTAAGGACTTTCCTGAATATCGGGGAACGGCGCCAGTCCGTCCTTATGACGGATATTGGGGAGCTGTTCACGCCGTCCAGTCAGGATTTTGTGAGGATAACACTGATGTCCGACATCCCAGATAAGCTGATCCTCCGGTGCATCAAGTAGCTGGTGGAGGGCCAGCGTGAGTTCGATAACGCCCAGTCCAGCGCCAAAGTGTCCGCCTGATTGACCGACAGAATAGAGCAGGTAGTGACGCAGCTCATCGGCCAGTTGCTCAAGTTCACTTAGTGACAAACCCTTAAGATTATCCGGAGAATCAATTTGATCCAGCAGTGGTGTGTAAGGGCGTTGAGACGGGATATCTGTATACATCAGTTGTTACGTTCAGTGATGTAATGCGCAAGTTCAGTTAACGGCTTAGCCGCTTCATCACCAAATATTGCCAGACTCTGAATCGCTTGATCACGCAGCTTTGCTAACCAAAGACGACTCTCCTCAACACCGATCAGCGCCGGATAGGTCGCTTTGTTTTTCTCCAGATCGGAGCCCTGAGGTTTACCCAGTGTCTGAGTGTCAGATTCGATATCCAACAGGTCATCTTTAATCTGAAACGCCAGACCGATCGCATCGCCATAGGCGATCAGTGCCGATATCTGCTGCTCCGTTGCATTGGCGGAAAGTGCGCCAAGCGTCAGGGACGCATTGATCAATGCACCAGTTTTGGCTCGGTGCATTTGCTGGAGTTCCTCAAGCGAAAGTGGTTTTCCGGTAGAACGGAGATCGAAATTCTGACCGCCAACCATACCCAGATCACCGCTGGTCTGTGCCATACAGCGGATCATGGCGAGTACCTGCTCTGCTGAGCAGCCACTGCTGCTAAGTAGCTCAAACGCCCAGGTTAGCAGAGCATCTCCGACCAGAATCGCTGTCGCTTCATCATACTTGATATGACAGGTCGGTTTACCGCGGCGCAGATCGTCATCATCCATTGCTGGCAGATCATCGTGTACCAAAGAGTAGCTATGGATAGCTTCGATTGCCGCAGCGGCCATATCGGCAGCGTCTGCGTGTCCACCACAGAGCTGGTTGCTGAGATAAACTAGTGTTGGGCGCAGGCGTTTACCGCCGTTCAGCAGCGAGTACTCCATCGCGTCCTGCAGGCGAGAGTCCAGACTGGATCCCCGTCGTGACTGAAGTTGCTGTGCGAGCAGGACCTCAACGCGAAGGCGGTATGTTTCGATGGTCTCAGTGAGCATCAGTCGCTCTCTTCAGTGCGCAGGTCGTGGGCTTCAACTTTGCCCTGGTTCTCAACCAGTACCTGAACTTTCTGCTCTGCGCTATCGAGAATCGCCTGACATTCTCTCGTCAGGCCTATACCCTCTTCGAACGCTTTGAGTGCATCATCAATCGGAAGGTCGCCCTGTTCCATCTGGCGGACCAGTTCGTCTAGCCTCTTCAGAGAGGTCTCAAAATCTGCAGGTTTTTTACGGGCGGCCATCTATTTCTCGGTTTCTTCAGCGATCAAAGTGTAAAGCTTAATCAAGCGGCGTCAGCCAATCAATCTATGCGTTCCTGAGGCGTGGAAACTTCTGGTATTTTTATCGTTCAAATAGGCGCATACCTTCCATCAATACCGCTGAAAAATTAATTAATGGTATACACGGTAAAAGCGTTAAATTGATATAGTATTGCTAAGAAGAGTGCGAATTCGAAATTTGATACTTATCAGTGCACCTGTGGTGGCCTTGTTTAGAATAATAGGCACCTGACAGGTTTGTCTTAATTGAGGGAGTAAGCGTTTGGATATAGCAACGCTCATAGGACTGCTCGGTGGTCTGGGGATCGTCGTTGCTGCGATGGTCCTGGGTGGGGATGTTGGTATCTTTATCAACGTACCTTCGATACTGATCGTTATCGGCGGAAGTATCTTCGTTGTCCTGATTAAGTTCACGTTGGGGCAGTTCCTCTCCGCAGGTAAAGTGGCTGTGAAAGCATTTATGTTCAAGTCGGTCAGCCCGGAAGAGATTATCGCTGAGACCGTAGAGCTTGCGGATGCGGCGCGCAAAGGAGGGTTGTTGTCACTCGAAGATAAAGAGGTATCAACGCCCTTTATGCAGCGTGGAATCCAGTTGTTGGTCGATGGTCACGATCCTGACGTAGTTCGCGCGTTACTCAATAAAGAAGCTGCGCTGACCGTTGAGCGTCATGACTTGGGCGCGCAGACATTCAAGGCGTTGGGTGATGTAGGTCCCGCGATGGGAATGATCGGTACGTTGGTCGGTCTGGTACAGATGCTGTCAAATATGTCTGATCCCAAATCGATCGGCCCCGCGATGGCAGTTGCACTACTTACAACCCTCTATGGTGCGATGATGGCGACGATTGTTGCTTTGCCGATAGCCGATAAACTGAATATTCGTAAAGATGAGGAGGCGTTGAACAAAGCGCTGATCATTGATGGTCTTCTATCGATTCAGGCAGGGCAGAACCCGCGTGTTATCGATCAGATGCTGCGTAACTATCTTCCTGAGAAGAAACGCGAATCCGGCGCGGCTTAGGGTTAGAAGATGGCTGAGGAAGATTGCAACTGCCCTAAATGCCCCCCTCCGGGAGCCCCTGCATGGATGGCGACATTCTCCGATCTGATGTCGCTGTTGATGTGCTTTTTCGTACTCCTGCTGTCCTTCTCCGAGATGGATGTGCTCAAATTTAAGCAGCTTGCTGGTTCAATGCGCGAAGCCTTTGGTGTGCAGCAGCAGGTTAAGGTTGAAGATGTTCCTAAAGGTACATCGATTATTGCGCAGGAGTTTAGTCCCGGACGGCCTGAACCTACGCCGATCAACGAAGTTCGTCAGATGACGATCAACAATGATATGAATACGCTGGATGTGCGTACCAGAGAGGGGACCAGCCAGACCGAACAGTCGAAAGAGGGACTGGAACAGCTCCAGCGACAGCAGGAACAGCAGGCTCAACAGGAGGCGGTTCAATTTGCTCAGGCGCTGTCTAAGGAGATAGGCGATGGTGCTGTTGAGGTGGAAACTGACGGTTCCAAAGTGATTATTCGTGTGAAGGAGAAGGGCTCCTTCGACTCAGGCTCGGCTGAACTCAAGTTTGCTTATATCCCTGTAATGGAGAAGATTCGTGATCTACTGATCCGAGTCTCAGGAAAAATTGCGATTGAGGGCCACTCAGACAGTATTCCCTACAGTGGGGGGCGTTTTCAGTCCAACTGGGATCTTTCAGCCGCAAGGGCATTAGCGGTTGCACACGAACTCTTTGCTGATCCAAGGGTTGATCCAGGCCGTTTTACCGTGTCGGGTAAGGCTGATAGTCAGCCGCTGGTACCAAACGATACACCGGACAACCGCTCGACCAACCGTCGTGTAGAGATTGTAATTCAGCAGTTTGGCGACAAGGAAGCCGCGCAGAAGATTCAGATACGTGAACCGGGTGAGCCCGTTAACAAGAGCCTTGCACCCTCAGAGGTATTCTAGGCGACGCTGATAAAAATTAGAGATCGTTTCTGCTGTTAGGCAACAAAAAAGCTGGGACCAGTATCTGGCGCCAGCTTTTTTGTAAGTCAAAAACTCTTATTTAGAGTTGTCTACCATGTACTGTACAGCCGCTTTCAGCTCTGCATCGCTACAGTCTGAACAGAGACCGCGTGGGCTCATAGCTGTGCCTGGAACGCCATTGACTGCTGCCTGCAGTAGTACATCAATACCTTTTGCTGCACGTGGGCCCCAGTCTGCTGCATTACCCAACTTAGGTGCACCTGCTGCGCCTGACGCGTGACAAGCGATGCAGAATGAGCCATATACCTGATCGCCAGTACGCTCTGCCATAGCAGATGCCGGAATCATTAAAGCCGCTGCGGTCAGGCCGATAAGCATTTTTTTCATTAACCAATACCTCAGTTTTCGTTCTAATTCTGTTTCTGGAGTCTGTTAAACCAAAATTTACCAGACCGGATACTCTAAACTGAAGTTTAGTGCTCTCTAATAGCC
>JBFEXW010000040.1:0-11738 GCA_041562495.1 Marinobacterium sp.
AAGTCTTTTATCTTGATACGAACCTCAAGTTTCATTCGACCATCATCCAGCACCTCTTCTCCAAGAACTGCTGATTTAGCGTAAAGCTGAGACCGAAGCTGCCCCTGATGAGGATCCAACTCCAGATACTGATGAAACATATCTGTCGCGAGACGCTCTTTCAAGGCCGATATCAGAAGATCAACACCCTGACCTGTCTGAGCAGACAACCAGACGCGCTGCGGAACACCCATATCATCGCGATCGATATGTGGCTCCACACCATCTAACTGGTCCAGTTTGTTATAGACCTGAAGAACAGGAACCTCTTCGGCACCAATCTCCTCAAGTACCTTTTCAACCTGAACGATGTGATCCCTACGCTCCTCATCTCCGGCATCAATCACATGAAGCAGCAGCGCGGCCTCGACCGTTTCCTGAAGCGTGGCACGGAACGATTCCACCAGCTTATGCGGAAGATCCCGGATAAACCCAACCGTGTCCGCCAGAATGGCCGGGCCTATATCTTCAAGTTCAATACGTCTCAGCGTCGGGTCAAGGGTCGCAAACAACTGATCGGCCGCATAAACATCTGCCGCTGTAATGCGATTAAATAGTGTTGATTTACCTGCGTTGGTATAACCGACCAGTGCCAGCGTTGGCACCTCAGCACGAGCACGGGCGCGACGCCCCTGCTCCCGCTGCTTGCGGACACGTTCCAGACGTGCGGTTATCGCTTTGATTCGCGCACGCAACAAACGCCGGTCAGTCTCAAGCTGGGTTTCACCTGGACCACGCAAGCCTATACCACCTTTCTGACGCTCAAGGTGAGTCCAGCCACGTACCAGACGAGTCGACATATGCTCAAGCTGGGCCAGCTCGACCTGGAGCTTACCTTCATGCGTACGAGCACGCTGAGCAAAGATATCTAAAATCAGACCAGTGCGATCCAGAACGCGACATTGAATCTCGCGTTCGAGGTTTCGCTCCTGCGCGGGAGAAAGTGCATGATTGAAGATAACCAGCTCCGCCTGATGCATCCGCACCAGTTCAGCCAACTCCTCAACCTTACCCTTGCCAATAAAGAATTTCGGACTGGGATCCGCACGCGAACCAGTCAGGTACTCGACAGGGTCAGCACCTGCAGACAGAGCCAGCTCTTCAAGTTCTCTTGGGTTTTCATTTGCATCAGGTGAAGGAAATTCTATATGAACAAGGATCGCCTTTTCACCTGTTTCAGGTCGCTCGAAGAACAACGCTTACCTCAGTCTGCAGCTTTTTCGTCAGTTTGTGGTAATTTAACTGGACGAGAAGGTACAACTGTTGAGATGGCGTGTTTATATACCATCTGGCTGACAGTGTTCTTCAGCAGAATTACAAACTGATCGAATGATTCAATCTGCCCCTGGAGCTTGATACCGTTCACCAAAAAGATGGAGACAGGTACGCGCTCTTTGCGCAGAACATTAAGATAAGGGTCTTGTAACGTTTGCCCTTTTGACATGGGACGCTCCTTTGTCAGTGGAGAATAGGTTAATACATATCCGGAAACTGTTGCGAATCTTCGCTCGGGGACGCTTCCCCGCCACAGTTCATAAGCGGAACAAGGTATTATATAGACGCCTTTTTAATTTGTCTCAAAGTTTCGTCGATCAAATTTAAGCTTTTTTCTAATGGATCAACACGCACAGCACCCTCCCAGCCCCTTAACCAGGTAAGCTGACGCTTAGCAAGCTGGCGGGTTGCAGCCAGCGAGCGTTGCCGCATCTCTTCAGCCTCGTAATCGCCATTAAGATACTGCCACATCTGCCGGTAGCCAACGCAACGAACCGAGGGCAGATTCAGATGCAGATCTTCACGCTTCATAAGCGACTCAACCTCCTGCTGAAAACCCAGCTCCAACATCTGATCGAAACGCAATTCGATACGCCGATGCAGTTCACCCCTGTCACCCGGCATCAGCGCCAATGGAATAATATTCCACGGATTCTGCTGCGCCTGCTGCGCCTCCCAGAAACTGGAAATAGGCCTGCCGGTCAACATCACCACCTCAAGCGCTCGCTGTACGCGCTGTGAATCCATCGGTTTCAAACGCGCTCCGGACACAGGATCCAACTCAGCCAGCCGCCTGTGCATCTCCGCCCAACCATAACGTTCGGCATCAGCCTCCAGCTCAGCCCTGAGCTCCGGTGATGCTTCTGGTAATTCTGCCAACCCCTGAGACAACGCCTTAAAATAAAGGATTGTCCCACCAACCAGTATCGGCAGGCGGGACTCAGATAAGGCCTGCTCTATCTCCGATCTGGCATCAGCAACAAATTCAGCGGCCGAATAGGATTCCGCCGGATCTTTAATATCAACCAGAGAATGAGGATAACGCCGTAGCAACTGAGCATCCGGCTTGGCTGTGCCTATATCCATCCCCTTATAGATCAGCGCTGAATCCACACTGATAATACGGGAAGACAGGCGATCAAAGAGCTCTAGTGCCAGATCAGTTTTACCACTGGCGGTCGGCCCCATAATGAAAAGCACGGGCGGCTTGGCGTCTTGCACTACTGCCCCCGCAAAAAGAGCTTATCGAGATCAGCGATACTCAACTGAACCCAGGTTGGTCTGCCATGATTACACTGTCCGCTACGCTCAGTAATCTCCATATCCCGCAGCAGCGCATTCATCTCAGGTACACTAAGCTGACGATTCGCACGCACCGAACCATGACAGGCCATCGTGCCGAGAAGTTCATTAATACTCTCCTCGATACGACGACTGCTGCCATAGGTTTTCATATCCGCCAGCACGTCCCTCACCAGCATCGCCACATCGGCCTTAACCAGAGACACCGGAACCTCGCGCACCCTAACCACCTCAGGCCCTAAACGCTCCAGCACAAAGCCAAGCTGGGTAAACATCACCCCCTGCTCATCGGCTATATCCGCCTCGCCCTCACTAAGATTTAGGGTTACCGGTACCAACAGAGGCTGACGCCTTATCCCCTCCGCCTGCCAGGCCGTCTTCATTCGCTCATAGACGATCCGCTCATGCGCGGCATGCATATCAACCAGCACCAGCCCCTGAGCATTCTGCGCGAGAATATAGATGCCATGCAACTGAGCTAGCGCAAAACCCATCGGCGGCAGATCCTCTGCCGGAATATCAGCCAACTGAACAGAGGAGATCTGCGTGGGCTGGGGATGTAGTTGTGAGTACTGACTCACCTGCTCTCTGACCGCACCTGGATTAATTCCAGAAGCACTATAACCGGACGCCCCCCTCCCCTCAGACCAACCTGAGGATGCAGCCTGCGGCAGTACCATACGCTGCTGATCAAAAACCATTTCAGCAGGTTGTGTCTGCACACTCAGCTCAGCACGTTCAATCTGGTTGGTTTCAAGCGTAGGACGCTGATCAGCGATCACCCGATGCAAAGTACGAAAAATAAAATCATGTACCAGGCGCCCTTCACGGAAACGAACCTCATGCTTTGTTGGGTGCACATTCACATCCACTAACGCCGGATCAAGCTCCAGATAGAGCACATAACAGGGGTGACGCCCATTAAAAAGAACATCCGCGTAAGCCTGACGAATCGCGTGCGTGACCAGCTTATCGCGAATAATTCGACCATTAACAAAGAAGTACTGCTGATCCGCCTGACTACGCGAATAGGTTGGCATACCGATCCACCCCCAGAGCCTTAGCCCCGAGGCTTCCGCAGACACATCCAGATTCAGCGAATCGTTGATAAACGACGAGCCCAGCAGTGATGCAATACGCCGTTCACGCAAGCCTTCTGTTGTAGCCGGCTTTAGCTGATGAACAACACGGTTATTATTGCTCAACTGAAACTGCAGATCGAAGCGACTCAGAGCCATCCGCTTAACCACCTCCTCAAGGTGGCGATACTCTGTCTGCTCAGTTTTAAGAAACTTTCGCCTCGCAGGCGTATTAAAAAAAAGGTCCCGCATCTCAACTGTCGTTCCCTGTGGATGCGCCGCTGGGGTCACCTCCGCCGCCATCTCCCGACCTTCGACTCGCGCCTGCCAGGCACTCTCCTGGCCTTCAGTTCGCGAAGTCAGCGTCAGACGGGATACAGAACTGATACTGGCAAGCGCCTCACCTCTAAAGCCAAGACTTGCGACCGCTTCCAGATCATCCAGCACCTTGATTTTTGAGGTTGCGTGACGACTGAGCGCCAGCGGCAGATCTTCCGGATCTATACCGCCACCGTCATCACGAATTCGAATCAGCTTAATACCACCCTGTTCGATATCAACCTGAACACGGCTCGCACCGGCATCAATTGCATTTTCAAGAAGTTCTTTAACGACAGACGCCGGACGTTCTACCACCTCCCCGGCTGCTATCTGGTTTGCCAACTGGGGAGACAGCAACTCAATTCGCTGCATGAAAACTATTATCCTGCGGGTATTTTTAGCACCTGACCGACACGAATGCGGTCAGAGTTCAATTGATTGGCTGATCGAAGCGCTGACAGACTCACACCGGTACGCTGTGCAATCACTGACAGCGTATCACCAGGCACCACCTTGTAGCTTCTGGCCAACACTGAGGGCTGTTCACCCTGAGCTTTCAACCTGGCGATCAGCGTTCCTGGCGGAGGTCTCATCCAGAAGTGAGAAAGTACGCCATCCGCTATCGCAGCTGCCATACGTTTCTGGTAGCTGGAACTGCGGAGATTCTTCGCTTCCGAGGGATTGGAGATAAATCCCGTTTCAACCAGAATCGAAGGGATATCTGGCGATTTAAGCACCACAAATCCAGCCTTCTCGATATGCCCTTTGTGCATCCGTGCGAATCGGGAGATATTCGAATGGACCAGTCCTGCGACATCTGAACTGCTACGACGCGCCGACTCCATTGACATATCCAGCAGTACGGTTGCCAGATCAGCATCTTTATCATCAAGACTCACACTCGCGCCGGAACCACCGATCAGGTCGGCACTGTTCTCTTTTCTCGCCAGCCAGCGACCAAGCTCACTGGTCGCTCCCCGGTTAGATAAAACCCAGACCGATGCACCCTTCGCCCGACTATCCTGAGCAGCATCCGCATGAATTGAAACAAATAGATCGGCATTCGCTTTACGCGCCTTAGCAGTTCTTCCTCGCAAGCTCACATAGTAGTCGCCACTGCGAATCAATACCGCTTTAAAACCGGGTTCTGCATCTATACGTTCTTTAACTGCCGTTGCGATTGCCAGCACGATATTTTTTTCACGTAGTTTTCCCGGCCCTAACGCACCTGGATCCTCGCCACCATGGCCAGCGTCAATCGCAATAACGATCTCGCGCTGTTCATCCACCAGGCTGATCGGAGGTTTCACAGGGTCAGCTCTGCTGCCATCAACTCTGCCAAGGTCCACAACCAGACGATGTCCGTATGTATCATTGGGCTGAAGCGAAAAACTGCTAGGCTGCACCTTCTCTGCCAGATCGAGAACAATTCGCAGGTCACCGGTACGATCTCCGGACCTTATACGCTGGACCGGCCCACCCTTGAGATCAACCGCATCAAGTGATGTTTTCAACGTTACGCCGTTGAGATCAATCACTACACGTGAGGGGTTATCCAGCGAAAACAGCGTATGGGAAACGGGTCCGCTGAGGTCAAACACCAGACGCGTGTTATCCGGTGCCAGCCAGGCCCGCACATTATCAACCGTCGCAGTTGCGCGGGCCAAACCCGGAACCAGCAATACCAAAACCAGACTCAATGCGCCTAAAACAGCTCGCATCAACTGCACACCTCCCCAGTCAACCAGCGCTCGTTCAAACTGGCCACTAATGCTTCACCCCGACTCGTCCCGGGTAACAGCCTCAATCTCCGCCCTCGCCCTTCGACGCTCAGACTCAGATCGATATCTGCCTGCGGCAATACTCCCCGACCACGTTCAGGCCATTCGATCAGACAGAGCGCCTGATCATCAAAATAATCCCTGATACCCAAATACTCTAACTCTTCAGGATCCGAAAGACGATACAGATCAAAATGATAAACACGTTTACCCTGAGCCAGCTCATAGGGTTCAACCAGCGTATAAGTAGGGCTTTTAACTGCGCCCTGATGCCCCAGTGCCTGCAATACGCCTCGACTCAAGGTGGTTTTTCCCATACCGAGGTTTCCATGCAGGAATACCACTGCAGAATCGACCACAGTAGCGAGAACGGCACCCGCTCTTAATGTCGCCTGCTCATCTGGAAGCAGCCATTCACAACCTTCACTCATCTATTACAACTCTGACTTCCTGGATTTAATACCGCTCGCAAACTCGCCAGAAGATCGGTCGCCAGCATGCCAATCTCGCCACCCTGTGCAACCCTGTCCGCCGCACTCGCATGAACCCAAACACCTAAGCGAGCTGCGTCAAAGGATGACAGACCCTGCGCAAGCAAAGCAGCGATAATACCAGAAAGCACGTCTCCCATGCCCGCAGTCGCCATCCCCGGATTCCCCCTATCACAGATCGCCAGCGTTGTATTCGGCGCCAGACAGAGCGTTCCTGCGCCCTTAAGCACCAGACTACCCTGAAATATTTTACTGAGTCGATCTATAGCTTCGACCGGATCAGCTACGACTTTAGCTGTTTTTACACCCAATAGCCGTGCAGCTTCCGCCGGATGTGGTGTCAGAACAAAATCTCCCGCAATTCTGAGCTGCTGCTCGCTAATCAGGTTGAGTGCGTCAGCATCGATCACGCGTGGCTTAGTTTCCCTCAGTACGCGATGCAGTAACCCGTTAGCCCAATCATCCTTACCGAGCCCGGGTCCCAGGACAATGACATCTGCCTGCACAATCAGCTCATCTAATACTGAGTCTTCAGTGAGCGCTCGCGTCATCACCTCAGGAACACGCGCCAGCATAGCACTCACATGTTCGGCCCGGGTACCCAGAATGACACGCCCCGCACCAGCACGAAGCGCAGCCTCCGCCGCCATCAGGCCAGCACCGCCCATACCCTGATTGCCACCCAGCACCAACACAACACCAAAGTTCCCTTTATGTGATGTTCGGGAGCGTTTCGGCAATACAGACTCAAGATCAGAGGCCAATGTTAACTGCGCAACGGGCGACATTTGCGGATTCACAGGCTGAGGCAATCCAAGCCCTGCCCAATAGCGCGCGCCGGAATACTGAGCCCCCTGATTGACCAGCCAGCCCTGCTTATTTGCAATAAATGTTAGTGTGCTTTCTGCCGTGACTGTTACTCCGAGCGAAGCTCCCGTATCCGCATCAAGGCCAGAGGGAACATCCAGCGATAATACAGGCTTGCTGAGTTGATTAATCGCACTGATCATTGAGGCTACAGGTTCTCGCACCGACCCCTTCAGCCCTATTCCCAGAAGCGCATCAACCACCAGTTCGCCAACAACGCTCAACTGATCGGAGTAAACTTCAGGCTGAATAGCCGGCGGCAAATCTGCCCAGGCATCTGCCGCCTCGCCACAAAGTTTATCGGCAAAGGATTGATCCGGCGTAACCAACTGGACCCGCCAGCCAGCCTCATAAGCGATTTTTGCGAGCGCTACACCATCTCCACCGTTATTACCGGCACCCACCCAGATACTCAGCGACCTGACCTGAGACCAGCGCTGGCGAACCAACGCAAAAGCCGCCTGAGCAGCCCGTTTCATAAGCTGATAGCCGGGCACGCCTAGCGTATTGATGGCATATTGATCCAGCGCTTTACACTGCTCGGCTGAGTAAATCTCTTTAGGTAACTGCTGCCTGATCATCGGGCTTTTTCTCTGAGTTTATTCACACTATCTCTATTTTGAGTATAGTTAGCGCAACTTGAACCGGAAATCTAAACAATTTGATGCCTAACTCCGAATCCACATTAAAATCCCTTGTTGAGGCGCTGAAAGTTCGCGCAGGAGAGCTGGGCTTTCAGGAATGCGCCATCACTTACCCGGACGCCAGTTCTGAATCGAGCCATCTGAAACAATGGCTGGAGAGAGGTTATCAGGGGGAGATGGACTATCTGGCAAACCATTTCGACAAACGACTGGATCCGAAAAAGCTGATTGAGGGCACGCAACGTATCATACTGGTCAGAATGGATTACCTGCCAGCCAAAACACCCCTCGGCTCGATCCTCAGAGATCCTGATAAAGCCTATATTGCACGCTACACCCTGGGGCGGGATTATCACAAACTGATACGTGCACGGCTCAAACAGCTCGGCAACTGGCTAGCAGAAGCGACAGGTGGACGCGCTCAGTTTCGTCCTTTTGTCGATAGCGCCCCTGTGCTGGAGCGACCACTCGCCCGTCAGGCAGGTCTTGGCTGGATCGGAAAACACACCCTACTACTGAACCGCCATGCAGGTTCCTGGTTTTTTCTTGGCTCCCTGTTTACCGATATCCCACTCCCCGTCGATCAGCCCGAGAAGGAAAACCACTGCGGTCGCTGTAGCGCCTGCATGGATGTTTGCCCGACTCAGGCCTTTCCTGAACCCTGGGTTCTGGACGCCCGGCGCTGCATCTCCTACCTGACCATAGAGTACCGGGGCAGTATTCCGCTGGAACTCAGGGAAAAAATTGGCAATCGAGTTTTTGGTTGCGATGACTGCCAGTTGATCTGCCCATGGAACCGCTTTGCATCCGCAAGCAGGGAATCAGACTTCTCACCGCGCCACAGTCTGGATTCCGCCCAACTGACAGAACTGTTTATGTGGGATGAAGTCACGTTTCTGAAAAACACCGAGGGCTCAGCTATACGCCGCACCGGCTATATTGGCTGGCTGCGCAATCTCGCCGTTGCGTTGGGCAACTCAAACGGCGGCAGCCATACGATAAAAGCACTTAAATTGAGAGCAGATCACAGTAGCGAGCTGGTACGCGAGCATGTGCACTGGGCACTCACTCAGTTGGAACAGAAGGTTGCCGCTCAGCCACTCAGAATAACCAACCATCCCGGTGCAAAACGCATACCTGATTGAATAAGGTCAGAGCTTCAGGAAATGCTCGCGATAGTATTTCAGCTCATTAATTGAATCGCGAATATCATCCAGCGCCAGGTGGGCTCCCTGCTTTTTAAGACCAGCAACGAGCTCCGGTCGCCAGCGTTTCACCAACTCTTTAAGGGTACTGACATCTAGATTGCGGTAGTGAAAAAAGTTTTCCAGCTCGGGCATATAACGATTCAGGAAACGTCGGTCCTGATGAACACTGTTGCCACACATCGGTGACTTGCCCGGCTTTAGATACAGTTTAAGAAAATCGAGCATCTGCTGTTCCGCCTGAGCTTCGCTTATCTCGCTGCCCCTTACACGCTCCACCAGACCTGAACCGCCATGCTGACGGGTATTCCATTCATCCATCGCATTGAGTATCGAGTCAGGCTGATGAACGACAATAACCGGACTCTCAGCAATCTGATTGAGCTGATCATCAGTCACGATAATCGCCATCTCAATAATCCGCTCTTTGTCAGGATCAAGCCCCGTCATTTCGAGATCAATCCAGATTAAATTATTATCAGACGACATTAATAACTCCCAATTCAGCGAAAAAGCGCGCGAAATATCGACTTGCCAACAGGCAAGGCAGTATCATGCCGCTATACGCGCGGGTAAACAAGCTTAAGAGACAAGCTGGGTCCGCTACATCCGTGTAATGCAGGAGATATACAGCCACCCTATGGCAAAACGAAAAGTATCTCGACGTCAGGTCTGGCGAATCGAGAAGATTCAGGCCGAGCGCAGTGCCCGCGCCTCGAAACGCGACGCCGTGATCAACAAACAGCTTGAGGGTGGTGAACTCGGACCAGAGCAGCACGGTCTGATCATCGCACACTATGGAAAACAGGTTGATGTTGAAGTTCAGGATGGAGAGGACTCCGGCAAAGTTATTCGTTGCCATATGCGCACCCATCTTGGCCAACTGGTAACCGGCGACCAGGTCGTCTGGTGCCAATCACCAGATTCCGGCGTAGTTGTCGCTGTTGAACCCCGCCATTCAGAACTTAAGCGACCCAACAATTTTGGCGAACTCAAACCTGTTGCAGCAAACATCGATGCAATCCTGATCGTTGTTGCAGTCGAACCCTACGCACACGCAAACTTGATTGACCGCTATCTGGTCGCGGCTGAGCTGTCAGGCATTGAACCGGTAATCGTATTAAACAAGGTTGATCTGCTAAATGACCAGAACAGTGCTCGTCTCAACCCGCTTTTAGAGGCCTACACCAACATCGGCTACCAAACGATCTACGCTTCAACGCACAGCCAGTCGGGCCTAGATTCCCTGCATCAGTTCCTCAAGGGCAAAACAACCGTATTTGTCGGTCAGTCCGGCGTTGGCAAGTCCTCACTGGTAAACACTCTGCTGCCGGGCGTCGATATCAAAGTTGGAGAACTGTCAGAAGCGAGCCGCAAAGGGCGCCACACAACCACGACAGCACACCTGTTTCATATTCCTGAGGGGGGTAATCTGATCGATTCCCCGGGAATACGTGAATTTGGCCTCTGGCATATCGAACCGGAGCATCTGATCGATGGATTTCGTGAATTTCGCCCCCTTATCGGACTCTGTAAATTTCGCGACTGCCGCCATCTGGAGGAGCCTGATTGTGCGTTCAGGAAGGCCGTTGAGGAGGGCAAGATTACGCAACAGCGCTTTGACAGTTACAACCAGATTCTGCAATCGATGTTGGACTCCGACTTTGGCCCTGTTAAGCGATGAGCGACTGGCCTACCGAATAGAAAACTGTATGATCAGCACTTTATTTTGTGCGCCCTACCCCCATTAATACTCAAGAGCCGATGCAGTTTTACGGAGACAACCTTGAAAAAAAACCTGTTTATTCTGTTTCAACACCTGATTCCGCAACATCTGCTGTCACGTTTAGTCGGTTTGTTCGCCGAATGCGAACAGAGCTGGCTGAAAAACTGGCTGATCCGCCGCTTCGTAAAACATTACAACGTAAACATGTCGGAAGCAGTAGAAACAAACATTGAACGTTACCGTAACTTCAACGACTTCTTCACCCGCGCATTAAAACCAGATTGCCGCGCTATCGACAAAAATCCTGACAACCTCTGCTCGCCCGCAGATGGTGCAGTCTCAGAGATTGGCGACATCGACTATGGACGGATCTTCCAGGCAAAAGGTCGCGGATATGGGCTGACAACGCTACTGGGCGGTGACGAACGGCGTGCTCAGCCGTTCATCAATGGCAAGTTTGCAACCATCTACCTGTCTCCTCGCGACTACCATCGCGTCCATATGCCAACAGATGCAAAACTCAAAGAAGCCATTTATGTTCCCGGCGACCTCTACTCCGTTAACCAGACAACGGCGGAAGAGGTTGATAACCTGTTTGCACGAAATGAGCGTCTGGTCTGTATTTTCGAAACAGACAGAGGACCAATGGCGATGGTGCTCGTCGGCGCGATGATCGTTGCCGGTATTGAAACCGTCTGGTCGGGACAGATAGCCCCTATACTCAAGCAGCCATTACGCCTGTTCAATGCATCTCCTGACGCTCCCGTAACCCTGAACAAAGGTGCGGAAATGGGGCGTTTTAAACTGGGATCTACCGTAATTCTTTTATATCCAGAGAACAGTATCGAGTGGTCAGCGTCTATGAGGGCTGGCACTGCGGTCAAATTGGGTGAAAGAATCGCAAGCCACACTGGCACGGAGGCCCTATCCTGATGAATCCGATCTACCAATATCTGAACAGTCTGCCATCCAATGGAGAGGGTTTGTATACCGGGCTTGACGCCTACC
>JBFEXW010000041.1:0-11648 GCA_041562495.1 Marinobacterium sp.
ATAACTCTGAGAAATAAGCGCGATGGAAAAAGAGGATAAGGTTGCATTTGCAGTGCTGATGGCCGTTATTGGTGCGGTTATCGTATTTCTGATGTGGTTGGTGAAGGTTGTTGGTAGTGCGCTATTTGGCTTCTTTGCCGATACCGAAGCCGCCGAAATGGGCATTAAGGACGCTTTTCCCTACGGGATAGGGATTAGTCTGTTTATTGTGGTGGTTTTTGCGCTCTTTGCTGGTGACGGTATTGTCGGAGAGCTGCCGACGATGATTATCGGGTTCTTTATCTTTGTGGTGTTCTTCAGCCTTTCAATAGCCTGGCTTTACTAAGTCGCTTCCGGTTTCAGTGCTTTCAAGAGATTTGAGGGCGCTGTGACCTTTCCTGACCTCTCCCGTTTTACTCCTAAATGTTTCTTTTAATATTGTCAGAATTTCTTCGTCGGACTGCTTCATTAAGTGATTAGCTCAGTAAAGTGGTGAATCCAATTAGCATAGCTGAAATGTTAGATAGAGTAGGGCGAAACCAAACCAAATTTTTAGTGAAATCTGATTTGGTTTCATGCCTCGAGAAAAAATTGTAATTAGTTTGTTATGCGATATTCACAACCCCACGGCATGCTGGATAGTTTGTGCACCCCCAAAACTGTTCCCCTTTGTGTGTTCCTTTCTTGGCTTCTCTAAGCACCATTCCACTACCGCATTTCGGGCATGACACAGCATTGCTCTTTTCTTCAACGATGGATTGTACGTGCCGAGCGTGCTGTCGGTGTGTTGAGAATGTGCGAGGATAACGCCCGGACTCGATTTTGTTTGTGATTTCGCTTACTTGCTCGGTTGAGAGCACAGGCACAGTTATTGATTTGATGTAGCGGATATATCCCATGCCATAGGTTACGTTTTCAGGCATAGGGGTTTTGAATGTACTGTCTCCGACGAAAACCACGACTGAATGCAGTTGGCTGGATTCTATCTCTAATAATTGCTCTAGAGTTTTTAGATGTTTGTAATTCTGGTGCAAAGGATTCTGAAATTTCTGTGAGTGCTTGAAGATCTTTTGCGTCCATTGCTTCTGATGTTCTTGCCCGAAAATCCAACCTTTCATGTTCTTTGTTTCTACAACAAACACGCCAAATACAGAAACGATGACATGATCTATCTGTGTTGTGCCATCTTCCGTCGGAAGGGTGACATTTTTTATTAGGTGGTATTTTTCTTTATCGAGAAAGTGTTTTGCTGAAAAGTTTACTATGAACTCCCCTATGACGCCTTTGAACCAAGCTGACTTGAGTACGGCTGCGAGAACGCTTAAGGGGATAAGGTACCAAAGCGCACTGAAGGCTTGGCTAACGATGGGAGAGAAGTCCACTATTGGTATGCCTTTTATTTATATTTTGTCGCTGTCCGTTGAAAATTTATCCGGCAGCAGCTCTTTGTTAGCGTCGGTTCTCATCTTCAGTTACGGGGTGCTCACCAAGATTTTCTGGCAGCTCCTCCAATAGTTCTTTCGAGTGATACTGAAGAACTATTTCTCCTTTTGTTAATCTCTCTGTCCAATACCTACCCACTAACTTTTGGTTTGACTTCTCAATAATCTTGAATACCGCTGTTCCATCATGAGGAATGCTCCGCTCATTTAAACTTAACCGAGGCTTGCTAGTATAGGAATAAGCTAAGTTTTTAATCTGCCGCTCAGGATCAATAAGAAATCCCTCTGAATACGAAATACTTTCCATTTCACTCGTGAACATCATGCAGCTAATATGAAAAAATGATTGGTTAACGGTAAGCATGACAGGTATAGGAGGAGGTTTTTCACCAGTCTCTGTATTTTTCCAGTCTGAATAAATAAAACCTGTCCAAGTACCGTTTAAATTTGGAAAAGGAACAAGCCAGCCTCTAAATACACTAGACTTCCATCCCCATTTAACGAACGCTGCCACTATCAAAAGATCAATGGTCACAACTTTGGGAACAAGCCCAAAAAAATCTTTTACGTTTGAAAGGTCTAGTTCGCCAAAGTATGCGAGGGAGAACCAAGCGATCGCTGAAATTCCGACCAACAGATACAGAGAGCTTTTGAGGGTCACATTACGCATTATTTGAACCCAAAGTAATTCCAAGCCGCTTTAGAAAACTCACGCCCATCTTCGCGATCCCATTTTTGATTTTCGTGAAACAAGAAAAAGCATTCATTTACCTCCAGCCAGCGACCAGAGGTTGGCTCGTCACCTTGCAGACCATTCCAAATATGCAGAAGCATAGCTCGTAGACATTCTGTCCATGTAGAGTGAGAAAATACGTTGTCAGGACAGTTATATGCTAAACACTCCATAAAGAAAGATGGTAATTCGCGAAACGTTCCATCTTCGGCCATCGCGTTTTCAATGCGTTTTAGCAGGCGCGCTCCTTTTTTATAGGCATAACCAGTCCTATTGTTTTTAGCTATTCCTTTTTGTTTTTGTTGAGCAGGATAGTTAACGATGTTGCTGCCATCAGTTTTGAATATTTTGGTTCCATCTCTGGAGCCATGTTTCATGTAATACCGAAAGCTAAAACACGGAACCACATCTGCGTCTACACGCGCTGAATTAGAGTTAATCTGTATAGCAGTAGAGCCAGACGAATCGACCTGTCCCGGAAATTTCGCTTTCATCGCAGAGATAAGCTCTGCCCTCAACTTCGCTGGAGTCCATATTCCTTCATACGGTTTTCCTGGCGTGTGTATACCTTTTTCCGACTCCTTCCAGTAAAGTGTCTCCGTACATTCTACCGCTATATCCACATCGCTATCTGAACGTACATTGGTGTTATTAGCGTAAGATCCTTTTGCATAAACCTTTAACGAGCAATTATTGAATGGTGCGTGTGAATCTATCGCTTGGCGAATCATCCGCTCCGTTCGCTCCTGCTTTTCTTGTTCAGTGTCACTCGAAGGACCAGTCCATCCCGACAATTTATCTTCCAAGCTCATTGCTTACTCTCTGTAAACGCTAACATTTTAATACTGCGCAAGCTTTTTTACTGAAAGACCTTTATATCGCACACGAACTAACAGTGCTGATCCGTTAAATAATGAGTCACTTGCGTTCTTGTCGGTTGTTCTAAGTCTTTTAAATTAGCATAAGATGGGTGGATCGCAAGTGGTAGACTAGTAACTCGTTATTGCACGGTTTTCGTCAGTCTAGGCCGGCTTGTTGTACTGAACTGGTACGCGATCTGGACTTTGAAAACAAACTAGTTCTAGAAGAGGTATTGATCTAGTTTTGCTTGAAAGTAAGTGATAGTTGCAAGGCTTCGCGAAGCTTAAGTAATTGTCAGGGGTGATACTTCAGAAGAGCTAATACTTAATCCAAGACTAGTTGCTATCGAAAGTTCAGCCAGAAATGTGACATGAATGTGACATGAGCTTTTCTGGATATATAAAAAGCACGATGTAAACAAGTTTGTGAGTTTTTTAAGAAGATCTTGGTATTTTGAATGGTACCGCTGGTCGGACTCGAACCGACACGCATTGCTGCAAGGGATTTTGAATCCCTCATGTCTACCAATTCCATCACAGCGGCACGTAGGAAGATGGGTGCGAATTATAATCGGGTTATTTGCTACGTCAATTGCCACTGACGCATTTCTTAAATTTTGTTAGAATTTGCCCCCATTTTCTCACAGGCCTGTCTGCCTAAGACTCGATCATGCAATTAAGCGACTTTTATTTTGACCTCCCCGATGAGTTGATTGCCCGTTATCCGCTGGAGCAGCGTAGCAGTAGTCGTCTATTGTGTGTCGATGGTAATACCGGGGAAATTGAGCACTCGGTCTTTTCGAGCATTGTTGACCGCCTTGAAGCGGGTGATCTGTTGGTGTTTAACGATACTCGTGTGATTCCTGCCCGTCTCTTCGGGCAGAAAGAGAGTGGTGGCAAGGTTGAGATGCTGGTTGAGCGCGTTATCGCTGAAAAGGAAGCCTTGGTTCACCTGCGCTCCAGTCGTTCACCTAAGCCGGGTGCGGTGCTGATATTTGAAGGCGATATTCGTGCTCAGGTGCTGGGTCGTGAGGATGCGCTTTTTCACCTGGTCTTCGATATAGAGGTGACGCTGGTTGAAGCGCTTGAGGCGCACGGGCATATGCCACTGCCGCCTTATATGAAGCGCGAAGATCAGCTCTCCGATCGCGAGCGTTATCAGACGGTCTATAACCGTAAGCCGGGCGCCGTTGCAGCCCCAACGGCGGGTCTGCATTTTGATCAGGCGCTACTTGAGCAGTTGAAAAACAAGGGCGTTAACACCACATTTGTAACACTGCATGTAGGTGCTGGAACCTTTCAGCCGGTTAAGGTTGATAATATCCACGAGCATAAGATGCACGCCGAGTATATCGAGGTGACTAAGGAGACCTGCGATCTGGTGAATCAGACGCGTCAGTCGGGTAAACGTGTAGTCGCTGTCGGTACGACCAGTGTTCGCTGTCTTGAAACGGCGGGTAGGTCTGGGTCTCTGGAGCCATTTTTTGGTGATACGCAGATCTTTATCTACCCGGGTTATGAGTATCAGATGGTTGATGCGCTGATCACCAATTTTCATCTGCCTGAGTCAACGTTGTTAATGTTGGTCAGTGCGTTTTCAGGTTATCAGCACATAATGGCCGCTTATCGAGAGGCGGTAGAGCAGAAGTACAGATTTTTCAGTTATGGCGATGCCATGTTTTTAACACTCCAGACTCAGCGTTCAGAGGAAAGTAAATGAGCCGCCAATGCTTTATGGAGTTTGAAACGGTCACCAGCGAGGGTAAGGCCCGTCGCGGACGTCTCAAATTTCCTCGTGGTGTAGTAGAAACGCCTGCCTTTATGCCAGTGGGTACCTATGGCACGGTAAAAGGAATGTTGCCACGCGATATTGAAGCGATCGGTGCGCAGATCATTCTGGGTAATACCTTCCATCTGATGTTGCGTCCCGGAACGGATATCATTGAACAGCATGGCGACCTGCATGACTTCATGAAGTGGGATAAGCCTATTCTGACTGACTCAGGCGGTTTTCAGGTGTTCAGCCTCGGTAAGATGCGCAAGATTACCGAAGAGGGGGTTTCCTTCCAGTCGCCGGTTGATGGTAGCAAGGTGTTTGTCAGTCCAGAGGTCTCTATGGAGGTTCAGCGCAAGCTCGGCTCCGATATCGTGATGATCTTTGATGAGTGTACGCCCTATCCGGCAACTGAGCAGGAAGCTGCGGACTCGATGAGACTGTCACTGCGTTGGGCAAAGCGCTCGAAAGAGGCGCATGGTGAAAGCCCTTCGGCACTCTTTGGCATTGTGCAGGGCGGTATGTATGAAAAGCTGCGTGATGAATCACTCGAAGGGTTAACGGAGATTGGTTTTGACGGCTACGCGATTGGTGGTCTGTCGGTCGGTGAGCCTAAAGAGGATATGGTACGTATTCTCGATCATCTCGCGTGGAAAATGCCGGAAGACAAACCGCGCTATCTGATGGGCGTTGGTAAGCCTGAAGATCTGGTTGAAGGTGTGCGCCGTGGTGTGGATATGTTCGACTGCGTGATGCCGACGCGTAATGCACGAAATGGCTTTCTGTTTACCCGTAATGGGGTCGTAAAAATCAGAAATGCAGTGAATAAGACCGACACGGCGCCACTGGATCCGGAATGTGGTTGCTATACCTGTCAGAATTTCAGTCGCGCCTATCTGCACCATTTGGACAAGTGTGGAGAGATATTGGGGGCGCAGCTGAATACCATTCATAATCTCCATTACTATCAGGAGCTTATGGCCGGTTTGCGCGGTGCTCTGGAACAGGGTAAATTGAGCGCCTTTGTCGATGACTTCTACTACCGTCGCGGTAAGGAAACACCTCCGCTGGCGGGTGAAAATAACCATTAAATTAATAAGTTAACTGTTAACAGGAGAGCCTAATGAGCTTTTTTATCTCCCCCGCGTATGCTGAAGGGGCCGCTGCTGGTCAGATGGATCCAGGCATGTTCAATCTGATCTTTCTGGTTGGTTTCGGTCTGATCTTCTACTTCTTCATGTGGCGTCCTCAGGCTAAGCGCCAGAAGGATCACAAGAATCTGATTAGCAGTCTGGCAAAAGGTGATGAAGTGATTACTGCGGGTGGTGTAATCGGTAAGGTCATTCGCCTGACCGATGATTACGTTGTACTGGAAGTGAGTGAAGGAACTGAGATGAAGTTCCAGAAAGCCCACATCGCGGCAGAGCTTCCTAAAGGCACTATCAAAGGTATTTGATGAGTGGGCGTCACTCGGTTGTGGTGACGCCTTTTGTTGTTTTTAACCAGGGCAGAACTATGCTCAATCGTTACCCGCTGTGGAAAACATTGCTGATCCTGTTTGTGATTGTGGGTTCAGTAATCTATGCACTTCCAAACCTCTATCCCGATGATTATGCAGTACAGATCTCCGGTGCGCGTCAGGAGAACCGTATAGATGATCAGTCGTTGGCAAGAATTGAAGCCGCACTCAAGAGTGGAGAGATAGCTTACAAGTCTGCTGAGGAAATCAATGGTTCGGGATTAATTCGGTTTGAATCGGGTGACGCTCAGTTGCGTGGTCGCGAACTGATCAGTCAGGTGCTCGGGCAGAACTTTGTTGTTGCACTGAATCTGGCGCCAACAACGCCTGAATGGTTAACCTCCATGGGAGCTGGCCCGATGAAGCTGGGTCTGGACCTGCGTGGTGGTGTTCACTTTCTGCTGGAAGTCGATATGGCTCAGGCGGTCAGTCAGCGCCTGGATGTCTATGTCAGTGATATAAAGAGCACGCTGCGTAAAGAGCGCCTGCGTTACCGTGAAGTTATTCATCAGCCCGATGGTAGTCTGTCGGTGCGCTTTGGCGATGCCGAAACCCGTGATAATGCTCTTGCGCTGTTGCGCAAGACGTTTACCGAGTTTCAGATGCTGAGTGATGAGATCGATTCTAATCCTGTGATTCTCGTCAGTCTTGGTGAAGCAACCGTTCGCGAGATTGAGGATTATGCGATCAAGCAGAACCTGACAACACTGCGTAACCGCGTCAATGAACTCGGTGTTGCAGAGCCGCTGGTTCAGCGTCAGGGCCGTAACCGTATCGTAATCCAGTTACCGGGTGTTCAGGATGCCGCGTCCGCGAAGCGCATTATCGGCAAAACCGCGAATCTGGAGTTTCGTCTGGAAGCTAAACCCGATGCCTCCAGAGCGACTACTGAAACCTACGAATTTCGCGCTGATCCAAACCGCACTGCCAAGCTGGAGCGCGATATTATTATTACCGGTTCCAGTGTATCGAACGCTCAGTCTAACTTCGATGAGAATGGGATGCCGCAGGTGTCTATCACGCTGGATTCCAAGGGTGGTCAGATGATGGGGCGCGTTACGCGTGATGCGATTCAGCGTCGCATGGCGGTGCTGTTTGTCGAGCACAAAGCGCGTAACGTCGTTGAAACGGTTAATGGAGAGCAGGTCAGCAAACGTATTCCCTACGTAGAAAAGAGAATCATCTCGCTGGCAACGATTCAGAGTCAGTTGGGTTCCAGCTTCCGTATCACTGGTCTTGATAGTGCTCAGGAAGCCTCAGAGCTGGCGCTGCTGCTGAGAGCGGGTGCTTTGGCCGCACCTGTGTACTTTGTTGAGGAGCGTACGGTCGGCCCAAGCATGGGTGCCGAGAATATTGATCTCGGTATGACGTCAGTGCAGATCGGTTTCGCACTGGTGCTGCTCTTTATGCTGGTTTACTACAAGGTGTTTGGTCTGATCGCGAATATCGCGTTGACGTTAAACCTGGTTCTGCTAATGGCGGTGATGTCGATTTTGTCGGCGACACTGACGTTGCCGGGTATCGCAGGTGTCGTTTTGACCGTCGGTATGGCAGTCGATGCTAACGTGTTGATATTCGAAAGGATAAAAGAGGAACTTAAGGTGGGAATGCCAGTTCAGTCTGCAATCCATGCCGGTTTCGCGCGTGCTTTTACTACTATCCTTGATGCCAACATCACAACGCTTCTTGCGGCGGTAATCCTGTTTGCGATGGGTACCGGACCGGTCAAAGGTTTCGCGATAACCCTGTCTGTCGGCATTCTGACCTCAATGTTTACCGCTATTCTGGTGACCCGTCTGATGGTCAATCTGGTCTACGGTGGTAAACAACTTAAATCAGTGAAGATATAAGGAGGTTTGCAGATGTCACAGGCGAACAATATTTACAACTTCATGGGGCCGCGCAAGATTATGGCGGCTTTTTCAATCACCCTTATTCTTATATCGATCGTCAGTCTTGCTGTGAACGGGCTCAAGTTCGGACTCGACTTTACTGGCGGTAGTCTGGTTGAGATCGGCTATCAGCAACCTGCAGATCTCAATGCGATCCGTACCAAGCTGGCCGATGCTGGTTTTGAGGAAGCTGTAGTACAGACCTTTGGTGCCAGTACTGATGTGCTGATTCGACTGGGCGAGACGCACGATCCTAAGCTGGGTGATAAGGTTCTTCTGGCACTGCAGAGCGGCACTGATCAGACACTGGACCTGCGCCGTAATGAATATGTCGGCGCGCAGGTTGGTGATGAGCTTCGTGAGCAGGGTGGTCTGGGTATGCTGCTCGCGCTGGCGATGATCATGGTGTATCTGGCGTTTCGCTTTCAGCTCAAGTTTTCGCTGGGTGCGGTACTGGCACTGGTTCACGACGTAACCATCGTGCTGGGATTTTTCTCAGTCTTTCAGCTCGACTTCGATCTGACTGTGCTGGCGGCGGTGCTTGCGGTGATCGGTTATTCTTTGAACGATACGATAGTTGTATATGACCGCATCCGTGAGAACTTCCGAATTATGCGTAAGGGCGGTGCGGTTGAAATACTTAATAACTCGCTGACGCAGACGCTCAGTCGGACGTTGATGACTTCATTTACAACGCTTTTAGTGTTGTTTGCGCTGCTGATATTTGGTGGTGAAACGATTCGCGGGTTCGCGGTCGCGCTACTGACCGGTATTTTCATCGGTACCTACTCTTCGATCTATGTTGCAGGTAACCTGTTACTGTTTCTTAAGGTTTCTAAAGAGGATCTGATTCCGCCGCCTAAGGAGGAATCTGAGGTTGATGAGATGCCTTAGACTCTGAGTTATTAAAGCCGGCCTGATAGCCGGCTTTTTACTTTTTGGTTCAGATAGTGGATAAAGAGCGTCTGAACTGCTGTTTTTGATATAACGGCTAACAGCTGGAGAGGATAAATGAGTAAAGATTGGCGTAATGCAGATCCCAAAGCGAAGGATGAAGCCAGTAAATATGAGCGTCCTGTACCTAGCCGCGACTTTATTATTGATTTTCTACGAAAATGGGGTGCGCCAATCTCCCATCAGCATCTGTGTGATGAGCTGAAACTGCATCACGAAGATGATATCGAAGCGGTACGTCGCCGGTTGATTGCGATGTGTCGTGATGGGCAGTTGATCTCGGACCGACGCAATCAGTTTGGTCTCATTGAAAAGATGGACCTGATTCCCGGTAGGGTTATTGGTCATCGTGATGGTTTCGGATTTGTGAAGCCTGATTCAGGCATCGAGGATCTGTTTCTCAGTGCGCGAGAGATGAAACAGCTGTTCGACGGTGACCGGGTGCTGGTTCAGGAGGTTGGTGTCGATTTCCGTGGTCGTCCTGAAGGCAAAGTGATCGAGATTTTGGAGCGCTCAACGTCAAAGCTGGTCGGTAAGTTTGACGGACAGAACGGCTTTGGTGTGCTGATCCCTGAAAATCAGCGGATCGCCAATCAGGTGATGGTGATCCCAGATCCGAGTGCCGGGCTGACCTATGAGGATGGCCAGTTAGTTGTCGTTGAATTGATTAATCAGCCAACTAAACGCCAGCCGGCACGAGGTAAGGTGGTCGAAGTCCTTGGCGATCATCTCGATCCGGGGATGGAGATTCAGGTAGCCATCCATAGTCACGATATCCCCAATGAATGGAATAATGCCATTCATCAGGAGATCGGTGATCTGACGCCAGAGGTGCGTGAAGCGGATAAGCAAAACCGTGTTGATCTGAGAAATCTGCCCTTTGTGACGATTGATGGTGAGGACGCGCGAGATTTTGACGATGCGGTCTATGCTGAGAAGAAACGTCTCGGTGGCTGGCGCCTCTGGGTCGCAATAGCGGATGTTTCCTATTACGTAAAACCGGATAGTGCGCTTGATCAGGAAGCGGTAACGCGAGGTAATTCGGTCTACTTCCCTGAGTATGTGGTACCGATGCTCCCGGAACTGCTGTCTAATGGACTCTGTTCGCTGAATCCTAAGGTTGATCGTCTGGCGATGGTGTGCCAGATGACGATCAAACGCGATGGCTCACTGGGGGATTATCAGTTCTATGAAGCGGTAATCAACTCTAAAGCGCGCCTGACCTATACCAAGGTTGCGGCGATGCTGACGGAAGCGGAGAGCGATGAGGGCAGGGCGCTGCGTAAAGAGTATGCTCCGGTTATTAAGCCGCTGGAGACGCTTTACGGTCTTTATGGTCGTTTGCGTTCGGCACGTGACGAGCGCGGCGCTATCGATTTCGATACCGTTGAAACGCGGATTATCTTCAGTGAGAACCGTAAGATAGATCGCATTACCCCGGTGCAGCGGAACGATGCACATAAGCTGATTGAGGAGTGTATGCTCGCGGCGAACGTCGCAACGGCGGATTTTCTTGTGAAGCAGAAAAAACCAGCGATTTTCCGTATCCATGAGGGACCGAAAGAGCAGAAGCTGCAAAACCTGAGATCTTTCCTCGGTGAGCTTGGGTTGAATCTTCCGGGTGGTGAATCACCAGAGCCTAAGGATTATCTGAGACTGGCTGAGGTGATCGAGCAGCGTCCAGACCGGCATATTATTCAGACGATGATGCTCAGATCGATGCAGCAGGCGGTCTATTCGCCGGACAATCAGGGGCACTTTGGTCTCGCTTACGACGCTTATACTCACTTTACTTCGCCAATCAGACGCTATCCTGATCTGCTGGTTCATCGTCTGATCCGGTCTGCTATTCATCAGAATAAGCGTAACAAGGCAGTTCAGCGTCCTGATGGTTTTGTTGCGAATCCCGCTTTTGTGGTTGGTTACAGCACTGAGCAGATGCTGAACTTCGGCGAACACTGCTCAATGACTGAGCGGCGTGCGGATGAAGCAACCCGTGATGTTGTTGCCTGGCTTAAGTGTGAGTATATGCAGGGGCAGATCGGTGAAGAGTTTGAAGGTGTCGTCTCAGCGGTCACTGGATTTGGTGTTTTTGTGGAACTCAATGAGCTCTATGTTGATGGCTTGGTGCATATCACTAGTTTACCGAGTGATTATTACCACTTTGAGATAGAGAAGCAGCGTCTGGTTGGTGAACGTACGCGTCGCGTATTTAAACTGGGTGACCGGCTTAAAGTCCGTGTGGCGCAGGTTAACCTCGATGAGCGTAAGATCGACTTTGAACTGCTTGAGAGTGAGAAGACATCAGGCAAAAAGCCTTCGGTGCGTGAGCGCGTTGCGATGGGAGTTTTTGACCAGGATAAGAGTGCTAAAGGGCAAAAGTCTCAGCCCAAAAAAGGCGCTGGAAAATCCCGCAATAGTCCGTCAAAACAGAAAACGCGGCGTGGTGCTAGATAGCTCCCCGCCGGGGGAAGTTGCTATAATCTGCACCCTAA
>JBFEXW010000042.1:0-11507 GCA_041562495.1 Marinobacterium sp.
CCAGGCTTTAAGGCGCATTGCATTATGGATCTATTCTATTGATAGGATAAAAAAAGCAACGCATAGAAATTGGTGATAATTTGGTTGCGCCATTGATTCACATACTGCCTAATAGAGACGTTTAGTTATCAATGAGTTAAGGTTCCTGCCCACGGCCCCCTTAAGCTTCATCAATAACTTCATCAATAGTTGCATCAATAAAAACGCTGGTGTTGTGATCCAATTGGTAACTTTTTCAATAGACGACTAATTAAACTTTTATACCCCAAAATAAAGTTGTAACGAGCGGTATCGAATGAGCGATAAGTCCGGCAAATATTTCGTTAATGAGCATCAGCTTCGAGTCGGAAAAACGATCTCCTGGTCCCTGTATGACAAGCAGGGGAGCCTTTTGCTCACTGAGGGTTCGGAGATAACGTCAGACAGCCAGATAGAAAGTCTGATTCGGCTTGAGGCCTACTATTACCTTGGACCAAATCAAACTGAATACAAAGCACCAGAATCTGATGCCTCGCTGGTAAGCCCCTATAACGTTGTTACGACGTTGCTGTCCCGTCTAGAACTGAGCTTCAGATTAATGAATACGCCAGACAGAGGTAACGACTTTGTCAGATCGATCGTGCGTCTGGTGATCGATATACAGTCGGTTTGTGCCGATAATCCCAATGCGGCTTTAGGTACGGTTCAGCTTATCGTTAAAGCGCCGACATCTCTGGTCCACTCGTTACATACAGCGCTGATCTGTGAAGTGGCCGGCGGGCGCCTGGGGTGGGGTGTTATGGAGAGGATTCCACTGATCGCGGCCGCATTAACCCAGAATATCGGTATGCTCGAAATTCAACAGGTTTTGGCAGATCAGCGGGCCCCTCTGACTGATGAACAGCGGGCGATTGTAGATGCCCACCCGCGTCGAGCGTCTGAGATGTTACAGGAGCGCGGTGTTAAAGATAAACGCTGGTTAAAAGCTGTGTTACAGCACCATGAGAGACTGGATGGCAGTGGCTATCCGTCCGGGCTGAGCCAGGATGAGATCAGTACCGAAGCTAGATTGCTGGCGATTGCTGACAGCTATGTTGCGATGACTCGCCCACGTGCTTACAAAACCTCACTACGTACGAAAGCAGCGATGGGCGAAATATTTAAGCAGCGGGGCGCTGCGATTGATGCAACGCTGACTAAACTCTTTTTGAAAGTGATGGGTGTTTTTACACCTGGCTCGCTGGTGCGCCTCGTCGGTGGAGAGGTCGCAGTTGTGGTTGGTCAGGCAGGTAGTGTTGATACACCACTGGTTGCATTGTTGACGACGCAGCGCAGTCAGCCGCTCGATCAGCCTATATTGGGTGTAACGGCAGAAACTAAGGAAGTGATTGGTGTGCTGGACCTTAACGAGCATCTCAATCTGGTGGCGCACATGGGAAGCGTCTGGCCGGAGATGAAGCCGATTTAATATTAAGCTGAAAGAGTTACAAAGCCAGACAATTTTTTTGCAGTCAGCTAGTTGTTTTAAAATGATAATTTCAAGAGGTAGTAGACAATGTTTAAAGCCATACTGATTGAGAAAGATGAACAGGGATATCGTTCCACTTATCGTGATCTGGATGAGACATACCTGCCCGAAGGGGATGTCAGAATTAAAGTCGATTACTCGACAATCAACTACAAAGATGGTCTGGCAATTACCGGCAAGGGACCGGTCGTTCGGCAGTTTCCGCTGATCCCCGGTATTGATCTGGCGGGCGTGGTTGAGCAGAGCTCTTCGGAACGCTTTAAGGTGGGCGACCGCGTTGTGTTGAATGGCTGGGGTGTCGGTGAAAAACACTCAGGGGGGCTGGCTGAATATGCCCAGTTGAATAGTGACTGGCTGGTATCACTGCCCGAGCGTTTTACGCCAAAACAGGCGATGTCTATCGGAACCGCAGGCTATACTGCGATGCTTTGCGTGATGGCTCTGGAAAATCAGGGTGTTACACCTGATAAGGGCGAAGTTCTGGTAACCGGTGCTGCTGGCGGTGTTGGCAGTGTGGCAATTGCGCTGCTCAGTAAACTTGGCTATCAGGTGGTTGCAGCTACCGGACGCCCGGATGACGAAGGTTATCTTAAATCTTTGGGTGCCAGTTCAATTATTAATCGATCAGAGCTCTCCGAACCGGGTAAGCCATTGCAGCGTGAGCGTTGGGCTGGTGCTATTGATGTTGTTGGCAGTCATACACTGGCAAATGTCTGTGCATCGATTAAATACGATGGTGCGGTGGCAGCCTGTGGGCTGGCGGCGGGCATGGATCTTCCCGCTACTGTAGCACCGTTTATACTGAGAGGCGTTAAACTGATCGGTGTTGATAGCGTGATGCGCCCGCTTGAGCAGCGTATTAAAGCCTGGGAACGCTTAGCACAGGATCTGGATATCGAAAAGCTGGACGCACTGACCGTAGAGATAGGTCTGTCTGAAGTAATCCCCTACGCGGAACAGATTCTGGCGGGCAAAGTTCGTGGTCGATTGGTGGTCGATGTGAAGCGCTAAGCGCTCATTGATCCTGCAGTATACACAGGAGATAGAGATGCAGTTCAGCTGGTTGAGCTTTGATGAGCTCACAAAAAAGCAGCTTTATCAGATCTGTGTCCTGCGCCAGAACGTATTTACTGGTGAGCAGAAGATCGTTGAAGCTGATCTCGATGGTGTGGATGTCGACTGCTATTTTTTGTTTTGTGGAGATCCGGTGGTTGGTACCTGCCGGGTGATTCCGCCTGGTGATGAACGGAGCCAGGTATCCATAGGGCGTCTTGCAGTTTCTGGTCAGTCTAGAGGTCAGGGCTTAGGACGCAGACTTATGGAACAGGCAATTAAGCAGAGTCAAATCTACTGGCCGGACCGGGTGATCAAGCTGTCAGCACAGTCATATCTGAAGGATTTCTATCTGAGTCTTGGCTTTGGTATAGCTGGCGAGTCGTATATGGAGGCGGGGATTCCCCATATTCCTATGTATATGAATCCCGATAGCTGATTCGATAAAGCGCGGGACAGGGTTTATGCGGCTGCCCCGCGCTTTAATCTCTTAGCCTCGCCCATCCGCAAGAATCATATCTGCCGCTTTTTCTGCGATCATCGTAATCGGAGCGTGTGTATTGCCGGATACGATGGTTGGCATGATCGATCCATCAACAACTCTCAGTCCCTCAAGGCCATGGACTCTGAGCTGAGGGTCGACCACGGCCATATCGTCAGTACCCATTTTGGCGGTGCCCACCGGATGGAATATGGTGGTTGCTATATTGCCCGCCGCGACAGCTAACTCCTCGTCAGTTGATATCTCCGTACCCGGTTTGATCTCAATCGGATTGAAGGTTTTCAGCTTCAGCGTATCCATTAGCTTGCGCGCATGGCGAATGCTGTCAGCGGCCACCTGGCGATCCTCATCAGTGGAGAGATAGCCGGGCTTGATACTTGGCGGAACGCTCGGATCGCTTGAACTGATATGGCAGGTGCCACGGCTCTGAGGACGTAGGTTACATACCGATACTGTGATCGCCGGGAAGGGGTGTAGATCTTCACCAAAGGCTTCGAGTGAGAGTGGTTGGACGTGGTATTCGATATTTGCCCGCTCATACTTGTCGGACGACCGGGTAAAGATACCTAGCTGGCTTGGTGCCATCGCCATCGGACCGGAACGGTTAAGCAGGTACTGGGTTCCGATCTGCATTTTACCCAGAAGTGTAGAGGACCATTCGTTAAGCGTACGTGCCCCCTCTATTTTGAATACTGTGCGAATCTGCAGATGATCCTGAAGGTTTTCACCGACACCTTTAAGTTCGTGTACAGGCTCGATGCCCTGCGCTCTGAGCACATCGACGGGACCTACGCCTGAAAGTTGAAGGATCTGAGGTGAACCGATAGCGCCAGCTGAAAGGATGACTTCGCGGTTGCTGGTTGCGACACAGTTTGTGCCACGTATAGAGAACTCTACGCCGGTAACTCGCTTGCCGCGAAACTGCAGCTTTTGCACCTGCGCATGGGTCAGGATCTGAAGGTTAGGGCGCGATTTGGTGCTGTTCAGAAACGCTTTGCGGGAGTTCCAGCGGATTCCGTTATGCTGGTTCACCGGGAAATACCCAGACCCCTCATTATCACCCCGGTTGAAATCTTCAGTGGGTTGTATATCGAGCTCTTTGGCTGCTTCACGAACAGCATCCAGAATAGGCCAATGTAAACGCTGTTTTTCAACATATAGCTCACCTTTGGTGCTGTGGAACTCATCATCTTCACCATAGTGTCGCTCTGACTTCTTAAAGTAGGGAAGTACATCCTTCCAGCTCCAGCCTGGGTTGCCCAATGACTCCCAGTGATCATAATCCTGAGCCTGGCCGCGCATATATATCATGCCATTGATAGATGAACACCCACCTAGAACTTTACCGCGAGGGTAGTTCAGTGCCCGGCCATTCAGACCCTCTTCAGATTCGGTTTTATAACACCAGTCAGTTTTGGGGTTTCCCATGCAGTACAGATAACCTACAGGCACGTGTACCCAGAACTGATTATCACTACCGCCAGCTTCAAGCAGAAGTACCTGATTAGCAGGATCTGCACTTAGTCGGTTTGCAAGTACGCAGCCGGCTGAACCTGCACCAATAATGATGTAATCGTATTGTCCTAACTGCTTAACATTTTGCGCCATCGTATCTGACCTGATAGGGGTGTTGTTGTTTTCTAAGGTGCAAGTATGTTGATAATTAGTGGGCAATAAAATGATTAAAGTTGTTGTTTGATGTGCTAAATTGCACATTATGTTGAAAGATTCTCTGAACTGGAACGACCTTAAATACTTTCTTGAAGTCGCACGAAGCCGTCGCTTGTTAAGCGCGTCGAAAAAACTGGGTGTTAACCACACGACTGTATCCAGGCGTATCAGTGCGCTTGAACAGGCATTAGAGACGAAACTGTTTGAGCAGGACTCCGCAGGTTTCCGGTTGACACGCGTGGGGGAGATGCTGATGCCTCTCGCTCAGCAACTTGAAGATACTGCATTGATGGCGCGTGAACGGGTTAAAGGTGCCGATCCGACGCTGTCCGGCACGCTCAGAATCGGAGCCCCCGATGGGCTGGGGAATCTGTTTCTGGCGCGTTGGTTGCCGGAATTTCTTCAACAGCACGCCGAGTTGAACCTGCAACTCGTTCCGGTGCCTCAGGAGCTGAATATTCTGAAGCGAGAGGTTGATATCGCGATCAGTCTGGAGCCGAGTTCTCATCGTGATGTGATCTGTCGCAAGATTACCGACTACCGATTGTTTCTCTATGCGTCAAAAAGCTACATCGAGGAGCGGGAGCTAGATATAGAGTCAGTAGATTCAATCAGAACAGGCGCTTTTTCCGGTTATATCCCGGATATCCTTTACTCCGAGCAGTTGAACTTTAATCAGCATATCGGTAGTGCGCTTAATGAGCGGTTTCAGGGTGCAACAGTGATGTCGCAATATCAGTACCTTGCGAGTGGCGGTGGGTTTGGTGTGCTGCCCTATTTTATGGCTTGTCAGGACGATCGTCTGATTCAGGTAATGCCGGAACGGTTTGGTTTTTTGCGTAGTTACTGGCTGTTGATCCCGGGCGAACTGCACCGTAGAGCCAACATCCGTGCACTGGCACAGGAGATTGATCGTCAGGTGTACAACAACCGAAAGCTGTTTATGCCGGACAGCCAGGGCGGCTGAATAGGTCTTTGGAAACGCAATGGGTTGTCTGAACGGCCGCTCCCTGTTATAAGTTGTTAGGATATACTAGTCGTTGATTTTTAAGACTTATAACTAAAAATAAACGTCCTGATTGTCTCCTGCTGATCTGTGATTATTAAGGAATCTCATCTATGAAAACTAGAGATCTGTCGATCGGAAGTAAACTGGCGATCGGCTATGTTTTGCTGGTTTCGATTATCGCTATCGTTTCTGCTGTAGCGCTTTACAGTACCAATAAACTCTCAACCGGTATCGACTATATAGTGAAAGATGCCTGGGCGGTAGCTGAAGGTGCGAGGGATACGACTGTTAATCTTCAGTCGGAGTTGCTGACGGTCAAAAACATTCTGGTTGATCCAACTAAGGCAACCTACGCGTGGAACCGTCCATTTGTCGATCAGTATCATAAAGCGACGCTTGAAGGTTTTCAGAAGATGATCGATACGCAGATGTTCAGTGATGAGCAGGTGGCCGCAGTTCGTAAGTCGATGAACACCTTTGTCGAGGCCCGCGATGCGTTGCTGAATCAGCTTGAGGGCAACCCTTACGGTATCGAAATCCCAATGTTACGTACAGCGATGGATGAACAGGCTGATAAAATGCGACTTGCTGTCCTTCGTCTTGAAAATATTGGTGACGAAAAGGTTGATGATTTTCGTACCGGGATCGCTGATGTTCAGCGTTTTGCACTAAGTTCCTCAGCCATAATGCTGATTGTCGGTATCGTCGCTGCAGCGATCTCTTACCTGATGAGTCGTAAGGGTATCGTCGCTCCGCTGGTCGAAGTGGCTCAGCGTATGAATGAAATCGCTGAGGGTGACAGTGATCTGAATGCTCAGTTGGATATTCGTTACAACGACGAAGTGGGTAAGGTTGCAACAAACTTCAACCGTTTTATCGCCAATCTGCGTGAAACGATGGAGAAGAGTGTGCAGGCGTCTGATGCTATGGCTGATAGCGCTAACCAGATGACTGCAACTGTCAGTCAGACTGAGGTTACGGTATCCAATACGCGTAACGAAACCGAAATGGTGGCCAGTGCAATCAACCAGATGAGTGCATCTATCCAGGAGGTTGTTCGTAACGCGGCCGATGCCGCTCACGCTGCTGAAGAGGCTAATCAAAAATCTAATGAAGGCAACCGCATTATCGAAACGACGATTCAGCGAATTGAATCGTTGGCTTCTGAAGTGGGAACAACCGCCGACTCATTAACCCGCCTGAAAGCGGACAGTGAACAGATCGTTACTGTTATCGACGTAATCAAAAACATTGCTGAGCAAACTAACCTGTTGGCACTTAATGCTGCGATTGAAGCTGCAAGGGCAGGTGAACAGGGACGTGGCTTTGCCGTGGTAGCTGATGAGGTAAGAACGCTCGCGAGCCGTACCTATACCTCTACTGAAGAGATTGAAAAGATGATTAATCGACTCTCCTCAGCGACCAACGAAGCAGTGAACAATATGGCGCGAGGACAGGATGCAGCTATGGATGCGGTAGCCGGATCAGGTGACGCCCGTCTGGCGCTGAACGCGATCACCCAGAGCGTTGACCAGATTGCCGGCATGAACCATCAGATCGCAGCCGCTGCGGAGGAGCAGGGGGCTGTTGCTGAAGAGATCACGCGAAATATCCATCGCATAAATGATCTGAGTACCGAATCCGATGATGCGATGCGTGGCGCGCGTGATGCAACTGAACGTATGGCCGATAGTGCTAAAGTACTCAACCACCAGCTGCGCCGATTCACTTAAGAATCGGTCGCGCCTGAGTGGTAAATAGCAGATTGACGAGGAATAATTAAAACTTTTGGTCTAAAAACGCTATATAGTTGTAGCTTGTCGTTAGAAAAGGTGGCTTCCTGTTCCATCCGGTTTTGTTAGTGGTCAGGCAGTTATATTACCTTCGGGAGGCAAATGACACAGACTCAGTCACAGACTTTCATCTCTCGTGATTATTCACTGACCAGAGTCAGCGTGATTCTGTTAGTGATCGGGGCGGCTATTCTTTTTGCTCTGTCATATCTCGATTTTCTCGCCTTTCACACTGTTATCGAACTCGTCACCGTAGCACTGGCTGCCTGGATCTACTTTAAGAGTTTGCGTGAACGCAGGCGGCGTATGCCGCAGATCGTTCAGCCCCTCGGGGTTCTGTTTGGCTGTGTCGCTTTAGTTGATCTGATTCACACGCTGTTGTACTACGGTATGTTTAATCAGATCAGCAGTCCTAATCCCGCGACTCAGATGTGGGTGATTGGACGATCGCTGCAATCCTTTGGGCTGTTTTTGGTCATTGGCTGCCAATTAACCCGCCTTAATAGCATTGTTTTTCCGCTTCTTACCGGCGCTGCAATTTTATCGGTCTATCCTCTGGGGGTCTTTCCTGATGCCTATGAGCCAGGCATAGGGCAGACAACCTTTAAAATTAATTCTGAATACCTGATTATGGCGTTGCTCTGTATAACTGGAGTTCTGTTCCATCTGCGCCTTAGTAAAAATGACCATAAACGACACTGGGCTGTTTATGCTGCGCTTAGTACGATGCTGGTCTCTGAATTCTGTTTTACCCACTATATCAGTATCTACAGTATCTCAAATGTGCTCGGGCATCTGTTCAAGCTCGTCTCTTTCTATTTCATGGCGTACTACATCGTGGTTCTCGGAGGGATGAGTCGAGCGTCAGCAACCTCCGGGCATGTTCGTTCCCGTTCGGTGCTGAATGCCTCTGCGTTAGCGATGGTCCTGGTGCTCGGGTTTGTTGCGGTGTATGAGTACGACAGCACAAATGAGCAGCAGCGAGTCTCCTATACCTCCCAGTTCAAGGCTCATCAGATTGCGGCCACCTTGGAAACGAAACTGGAAACACGCCTGCATCTGACCGATGCGCTGAGCGCCTTTGTGAAGCATAGCCAAAGTTTTTCCCAAGAGGAGTTTGATACTTTTGCGGCGACTATAGAGGAACCATTCAGCGGTATCATCAGCGTGCAACTGGCACCAAAAGGTATTGTCACCTATGTTTCCAAGCTTGAACGAAACCGCTCAGCTATTGGGTTTAATCTTCTTGCTGGTGATAGGCAGCGAGCGGCTGCCCAAAGAGCGATCGATACTCATCAGAAGATTGTGGTTGGGCCGATAGACCTGATTCAGGGCGGACGTGCGATCATCGGTCGTCAGCCCATTTTCGTGAGTGGTGGCACGGCTTCACAAGAGGTGTTCTGGGGATTTGCCACGGTTCTTATCGATTTTGATCAGGTGATCGCCAGTCTGGATAACGATGTATTTCTGCGTGATACCCGGTTTGCAATTAAGGGGATAGGTGAAGATGGTATGCCAACGCTACCATTTGCCGGAACTCTGGACACCTTTGTTGATGCGCTCGCCACCTCAGAACTTCGGTTGGGTGGTTCTGCTTGGATCGTAGCTGTTGCAAATGCGCCAGGCGCGATATCGGGCGTATCTCGGTTTATTGAGTCTCCCTGGTATTGGTTGCTGACGCTGATATTGGCCACTCTTGTCTTCTATTATTCCTATATCATTCTTGAGCGTCCGCATGTACTTCAGGAGCGGATTAATGAATCGACTGACTCGTTAAATCGGGCGTTGAGTTCTCTCAAGGAGGAGAACGAAAAGCGTAATCGAGTGTATGGGATGATAGCGCACGAGTTGCGCACTCCTGTTTCGGCGATATCGATGATGAGTCAGGTGAAGGGTGATTCGCAGTGGCTGGATAGCAAATCCGATATAGCGCTGGCAAGCCAGACGTTGCTTGATACGCTAGATGATATGCGTATGGTGATTAATCCCCATCTCCAACGTCCGTTGCGACTGGCTGCCTTCCGGATTGACGGGCTGATTGAGCAGATCGTCAATAATGTTCAGAGTATTGTAGCCAGTAGCGGGTTTAAGCTGGAATGTCGTATTCGGCTATCGGAGCGGGAGCGAACGCATCGCTTTGAGACGGATACCTATCGATTGCGTATTGCCATCATTAACCTTATCCGTAACGCTTGTCTTCACTCTGGAGGCGGGCAGGTCGTATTGGATGTGCAGACCACTCTGGATGAAGATGAAGTTGAGAGACTTGAGTTCCAGATCAGTGATGATGGGGAGGGGATCTCAGAGGATCTGGAGAGAAATCTGTTCAGCCCCTATAGACGGGGTGCCAGCAGCAGTGATGGTATGGGGCTGGGGCTGTATATTTCGCGTACCTGGATTGAGGAGATCGGCGGGACTGTTGAGCTAACTCAGGCTCGTCCTTCGGCAATCTTTACGGTGAAAGTTCCAGTGGTCTTTGCAAAGTCTGAAACTGACCAGGCCAATGAACGCCCTGATCATCAGATGGTGCGTGAAGAGGTTCGGCAATGGAATACATTGTTGGTTGAAGATGATCTGATGATCCGAATGATAGGTGATAAGTTCCTGGCAGATCGGGCTGCCAGTGTCGCTACAGCAGCGAATGGGATTGACGGCTTAAAGCTTGTTAAACAGCATCAGTACGATCTGATTATCACCGATTACTTCATGCCTGAGATGACCGGTGAAGAGTTGATCAGAGAGGTCCGCAAACAGGGCTTTTCGGGGTATATAATTGGCCTGACGGCGGCAACGCTCGGCGATCAGATTGAAAAACTCGAAGCAGCAGGGGCTGATGCGGTAATCTTAAAGCCAATCACTGATGAGAACTTTTTCTCAACGATTGCCGAACTGCTTGAGCACCGAAAGTTATAGCACCTGCTGTTATTCAGTCCTCCATCTGCTGCGCTTCAACGGCATCCCATTTCTGTTTGATCTTCAGCAGCTTCGGCAGGATACCTTGCATTAAGCTCACCAGTTGCGGGTCGAAATGGGAGCCTGAATTTTCGTTTATAAAGGCCATCGCCTCATCAACCGGCCAAGGATCCTTGTACGGGCGTTTCATCGTTAGTGCGTCGAAAACATCAGCCACGGCGACGATTCTGGCTGATTCTGGAATTTCGTACCCTTTGAGACCATCGGGATAGCCTTCGCCATTCCACTTTTCGTGATGTCGTAAAGAGACTTCAGCTGCCAATTTAAATATCTTTGCATCGCTCTGAATCAGAATATCGTATCCAATACGGGGATGGTGCTGCATCACAATCCATTCGTCAGCAGTCAGTTTACCCGGTTTTCGCAGGATCGTTTCAGGTATGCCGATCTTCCCAGTGTCATGCATAGGCGCTGCCAGCTCGAGAAGTTTGACCTCCTCTTCAGTCCAGCCGCTTGCACGGGCGATGCAACCGGCATATTCGGCCATACGCCAAATATGGACACCGGTATCTTCATCATTATGGTGTCCGGCCAGTGCAAGCATTCTGATCGCTTCTTCATAGCTGCGCTCGAGCCGGGCGGTATTAACCAGACTAAGGTGGGCGCGAACACGTGCTTTGAGAATATTGGGAGAGAAGGGTTTATTGATGAAATCCACCGCGCCATATTCAAACCCCAGCTCTTCATCAAACTCATCGTTCATCGATGTTACGAAGATAATAGGTATATCTGCAGTGCGATCGTCGTACTTCAACTGCTGGCAAACCTTGTAACCATCCATGCCGGGCATCTGTATATCCAACAGAATCAGTCTGGGTGACAGGCGTTTGGCGGCATCGATCGCCATCTCGCCATTGGTTGCAAAGACCAGCCGGTACTCCGATTCAAGTGCCTGACGTATAGTTGCCAGATTGTGGGGTTGATCATCGACTATCAGTATGGGATCAGAATACATAAAGCTAGGTGCTGCCGTTCTCAATATTCATGTGTTGTGCCAGG
>JBFEXW010000043.1:0-11434 GCA_041562495.1 Marinobacterium sp.
GATCGTGTACAACAGGCTGAAGGTACGCTGGCGATACTCACAACGCAGATGCCCAAATCTGCAATAATCTTCTGTAACACAAGAGATGCCTGCAATGAGCTCAGTCAAAAGCTGAGCAGCTATGGCATTAAATCAGGTGTACTCCATGGCGATATGGAGCAGCGTGAACGGGACCAAGTGCTGATCCGTTTCAGCAATGGAACTTTGCGTTTTCTGATCGCGACCGATGTTGCGGCACGCGGACTGGATATCGACAGTGTCGACCTGGTGATCAATGCGAGCCTGCCGTCAGATGCGGCTGTCTATGTGCATCGCTGTGGGCGAACTGGCCGCGCAGGGCGTAAAGGTCAGGCGATCAGTCTTGCGGGTGGTCGCGATGGCCATCGTCTGGAGAAAATCAACTTGCAGGCTGGCCTGAATCTGGAGGCAAAACCACTGCCTAAACCCCAGCTAAATAATATTATTAAGCTGCAGTCCAACATACGCACCATCGTACTCTCTGTCGGTCGGAAAAATAAAATTCGTCCCGGTGATATTGTTGGGGCGTTGACCGCAACCGGAGAGATTAAAGGTGATCAGGTTGGTACCATTCAGGTTCACGACTTTGCAAGCTATGTAGCGGTTCCCAGTGTTCTGGCAGAACAGGCACTCAATATACTGAGAACCCGTTCGATCAAGGGAAAATCCGCACGCGCACGCAAGATCTGATAGCGACATTGGAGATTGGAGCAGGCCGTGTCCCTCGCTGCTCCAGCCGTACTTTTGGTAGCCGTTATTCCAAATCCTGTTTTTCCCAGAAACCGGCTGAACTCTGGCGAGCAATGACCAGCCCATAGATCAGTTCATTTCGCGGAACGCTGATTCCCTTCTGACGCGCAGTTCGAACTATATAGCCGTTCAGTGATTCGATCTCAGTGTCTCGCCCTGCTCTGATATCCTGCAGCATCGAAGGCTGATGATAGCGATGTTCGCGGCATGCAAAATCGATCATTTCGTGAAGTGCGTCTGCATCAACCCTGACCCCGACTGCATGAGCGACAGTCACCGCTTCATCTGCCAGCGAATGAGCCTGACTCGACAGTGCCGGGGTCTCATAGACAAGTCCGGGAGGTGAATCTGCAAGTGCGCAGATCGCATTCATCGCAACGTTAAAACAGGCCTTATGCCAGACGCGAACTCTCACTTCAGGCTCGTACTCTGTTTCAAGTCCGGTGGCGGTGAGAACTTCTGCCAGTTCCTGCACGTAAGCCACTTGCATCTGATTGTTCGGATCGTGCGGGCCCAGCCAAGTGGTATGAGCACCATGGGAGCGTACCCAGCCCGGTTCAACCAATGTGGATGGAATCAGTGTAACGCCCTGAATAACTGGCCTGCCGCTGATCTCTGCCAGACGTTCAGCGTTGCCCAAACCATTCTGCAACGTGACGATAACACTGTTTTCATCAAGACAGTGAAGGACCGATTCAAGTGCAAACTCACTCTGGTATGCCTTGGTAAACAACATGACAAAGCGGGCGTTTGATGCAGACTCCAGTGTAACGGCTTGCGGATAGACTACTTGTCGTCCGGAGTCGAGCTCCATAATCATACCCCGTGCGTTGATTGCCCTGGCAGTGGCATCAGAGCGGTTTACCAGTTGCACACGCAACCCCTTAGCTGCAAGATGCCCACCGATCAGACAACCCACCGCCCCAGCACCGAGAATCATCACATCATTCATATCAGCTCCTCAGTCCCAGAATGAAGAGAGATCTGATTAACTATCCTCAATCCTAAACCCAACTTTAACGGTTACCTGGAAGTGCGCAACCTGCCCGTCAACAATATGGCCACGGGTTTCAACCACTTCAAACCAATCCATGTGGTCAATACTTTCACTACATTTGGCTAATGCATTTCGAATAGCATCGTCAGAACTAACCGGTGAAGTACCAACCAATTCGATTTTTTTATAGGTACGATGGTGAGCCATATTCGTATCTCCTCTACTGAGCCGTCTTCTTAAGCGTAGCGGAGGAGTTAACGAGTTCAAGTAGATCCGACCGATGTATCAAAAAACCGATATTTAACGCTGTTACCTGGCAACACGCCTTAGACTTAAAAGCAAAGAGATTAATTTAATAAGTACACATAACCTTATGATTTTAATGAAACATAAAACCATATTAGGCGATTTCGGTTTCTAGAATCGCGTAACACTCTCAGGACCGGTTTCTATGCCCAAATGCGACTCATCTCTTTCGATACACTTTGAACACTTAAATTTCCTTCGCATACTACGATTAAACCTGACCATTTTTTCAAACATAAAGATAAGCATCCGTGATGCTGACTGGGCCCTTTTCCCTGAGCACTGGTAGACTGCACCGCTTGTCTACGGACTGGATGCCCGTATATTTCCATCGCTGCTAACCTATCTGATTGGGCACAACAAAATAGAGATCACACGCGGATGTGAGATAGTGGCACCTGAACATCTGCCGTGGACACGGATCAGAGCCAGTACTCCTGTTGAAGCTGTGTGGATGCAATGCCCCTGCCTTTGGTGGCCAAGACACCAAAATCGAGTACGGGTGAAGGAGTATTTTTGATTGAGAACCGTGCGGATTGGAACCGCTATCTCGCAACCAGTGATGTGATCCAGGCTCAGGAGTATCTGCCTATTGATCGGGATCCACGCATCCTTTGGATTGGCGATTCGGTATTTGATGGGTACTGGGGAATTCAGTCACCGGATGGCTTTGACAATAACGTCGCCAGAGGTGGTCAGGTGATGGCTGGACAAGATACTCGGAAAAACCGGTAACTGCCAGATCAGGTCTGAACTACTACATCTTATCCAATAATCGACTATTTGAACCTCTTCATCCGGGCAGCTAATTCGTCACTGCCGTTAAGCTCCATTTTTGAAATCACCGAATCATAATCATTCCGATCTCTGTTCTGGCTAAGCTTAGACTTTGCTGCGATCCGTTCTATGACAAGCTCAAAAGCGACGATTTTGGCAAGCATAGTGTTCAAATAGTCTGCCGGTGCATCAGACATTTTCCACCCGGCCTTTCCATTGGTAAGCGTTTCAAATCGCTTTGTCAGTTTGCCGACAACTGCTCTTTTGGCTTTCTCATCTGTCAGGAATTGAATCTGGCCATGTACGTGCACAACCTGATAGTTCCATGTTGGCACATGTTGATGATGTTGCGCTTTGCTCGGGTACCAGTTTGGCGATATATAGCCACCCTGCCCGCTAAAGATCGCCAGAACCCGATCGCCGCTATCTATGTCCCGGAGCAGTTCATTATTCGCGGCAACGTGCCCAATTAAACGTTTCTCACCGTCAAATATCAGAGGGATATGCTGGGCGTCCACCCCCTCTGCAGAACTGTAAACCAGTGCTGCCAGTGGATGGGTTTCGATGAGTCGCCGGATTTCATCAGGGCTGTTTTCCGAAAACTGTGGTGGTATATACATCAGCGACTCCCAGAAAGACTGCTTAACAATAAGAATTAATTAAATACTGTGCGCGGCGATTCAACGTCCTTTTTAGTTCTCCCTCTAAGGCGCCAAAAAGGCAAACCATGGAGAACCTGCACTTTTCTCGGTAGGGCGATGGTTGTGCCTGCGTATTATAGGAAAGTGTCGTGCCCGGGAGTTACAGGCAGCAATTGTCAGTGTAATGATTCAACACCATTCGACCGATACTTATTTTCGAGGTTCACGGGCCATGGTGTAGAACTCCCTGTTCGCCTGCATTGCGGTAACTATCGCCATACGGTTTGACAGTCCAAAGAAAGCGGTAATACCAGTTATATCGAGAATATCATCATCATCGTAACCCTGATCCTTAAGCTGAGCGTAGTCCGATTCATCCACCGTCTCCGGCGTACGGCAAATTTTGATAGCGAATGCCAGCATCGCTTTCTGTCTGTCACTCAGCGGTGCATGCCGGTAGTTGATAGCGATCTGGTCAGCGAGCAGAGGCTCTTTTGAAAACACCCGCAATAGCGCGCCATGGGCAACGACACAATACTGACAACCATTGGCGGCACTGGTGGCAACGATGATCATCTCTTTTTCCGCAGGAGTGAGCGTACCACCCTCGCGTTCCATAATCGCATCGTGATAGGTGAAAAATGCCCGAAACTCAGCAGGTCGATAGGCTAACCCGAGAAACACATTGGGTATAAATCCGGCTTTTTCCTGAACCGCCAGAATTCGATCCCGGATATCCTCAGGAAGGGAGTTAAGCTCAGGAACGGGGTAGCGGCTGATAGCTGTTTCGGTCATCAATTTTCACCTTGTAGTTGTTGAAGACTCATTACCAGACCGAATTCCAGTCCGATATGAATGAGCGTGGCTACCATCAATACTATGACAGTCTGCCCAGCACCAACAAGATCTACTTATGTAGCCTTAATTCACATCGACCGGATGGACTTCAAATCAGTTCAACTGCGCGTTTAGCACCTTCACTCAACCCTTCACCCCCCTGTTGCAGATATTCACGAATCTGTATTTTCATCCCGCGTGACCAGAACTTCTGCAGATGGGAAGCGACGGCTTTGTCGTTCTCCTCCTGAGATTGATCGTGAGGCAGGTTAGCGGCGATCTGATTCGCCATGGTAATCATGGAATTTAGTTGATGCGATGTCATAGTTGCCTCAAAGTGTTAAATCAATTCTCGGTGGTAAATAACCTGCTTACCCGGCCGGGCAAAACCTACCAGGTTGATGCCGGCTTGCTCTGCTAAACGACACGCCAGAGCAGTCGGAGCAGACAGAGTAACTAATGTACTGATTCCCGCTGCTGCACTTTTATGAATGATCTCGTAACTACCGCGGCTGGTAATCAGTGCAAAACCCTGTGTTGTATCAATATGCTGATTTGTCAGCTCACCTACCAGTTTATCCAGCGCGTTATGACGCCCTACATCTTCGAAAATCAACGCTATCTCTCCCCTCGAATTGCACCAGGCAGCAGCGTGCGCTGCGCCAGTCATCTGTTGCAGAGGCTGGGAATCAGAAAGCGCGTAGACCGCTTTATCGATGATTTCAGGAGGGATCAGTGGCTGCGTTACAACCTGTTTAATCGGGCGTATGGCTCCTTCAAGCGACTCCGTGCCACAAAGTCCACAGCCAGTTCGCCCGGTCAGATTTCTGCGCCGCGCTTTTAACGCGTGAACGCGTCTCTGACTGATCTCGATATCTATCTGAATTCCTGGACCCAGATCCAGATCAACATTGGATGATTCGATCGAAAACACTTCCTCAGGTGCCTCGACGATCGCCTCAGTAATACTAAACCCTAGCGCAAACTGCTCAAGTGCGCTGGGTGTGGCAATCATGACTGCGTACGAAATATCGTTGTAGACCAGAGCGACAGGTACCTCCTCAGCAACCTGATCAGTTGCCTGAAGCAAATCTGCGTCAGTTCGCCACCGCTCGATCAGACGTTCACGCACTAAAAGCACCGTATCAGACATGTTCTTTCTGCTTCGCTTTAGCCAGAAGGTCATGCTGTTTCTTATCAAACTGACGGTACTCTGCCTGCCATTGTGACTCAACAGTGACCTTGCTGACTTGCACTGCAGTGACCTTATATTCCGGACAGTTGGTTGCCCAGTCGGAGTTATCCGTGGTCACAACATTGGCGCCGCTGCAGGGATGGTGGAACGTGGTATAAACCACGCCCGGCTGCATCCGCTCTGAAACTCGGGCATGCAGTACCGTTTCTCCAACACGACTGCTGATCGCGACGCTGTCACCCTCCTGGATTCCACGCGCGTTCGCATCATCCGGATGGATCTCCAGCAGATCCTCCTGGTGCCATTTCTGGTTATCGGTACGGCGCGTCTGTGCACCAACATTGTACTGAGACAGGATACGGCCAGTCGTAAGCAACAGCGGGTAGCGGCGATTTGAACGTTCTTCGGTTGCGACATATTCAGTGACAGAGAATCGCGCCTTACCGGTTGGGAAATGCTCGACGTGCATAGTTGGCGTCCCTTCCGGTGCTTCGTCATTACAGGGCCACTGTATCGACCCCAACGTTTCCAGGCGCGCGTAATTTACACTTGCGAATGTTGGGGTCAATTGAGCAATCTCATCCATAATTTCTGACGGATGACTGTAGTTCATTGCATAGCCGAGTGCATTCGACAGCCCCTGCGTTACCTCCCAGTCAGCCAACCCCGCCAGCGGGGTCATCACTTTGCGAACGCGGTTAATCCGGCGTTCCGCATTGGTAAAGGTACCGTCCTTCTCAAGGAAAGAGGAACCTGGTAGGAATACATGCGCAAATTTAGCTGTTTCATTCAGAAATATATCCTGAACTATCAGACATTCGAGTGCGCGCAATGCTGCCTCAACATGTGCCGTATTCGGGTCTGATTGAGCGATATCTTCACCCTGCACATACATCCCTTTAAAGGTGCCATCGAGCGCCGCATTAAACATATTTGGAATGCGTAGTCCGGGTTCATCGTCCAATGTTACGCCCCACATCTGTTCGAAGCGCGCGCGAACACTGCTATCGGACACATGCTGATAGCCAGGCAGTTCATGCGGGAAAGACCCCATATCACAAGAGCCCTGTACGTTATTCTGCCCGCGAAGTGGGTTTACACCAACGCCCGGCCGACCAATATTGCCGGTCGCCAGTGCCAGGTTTGCAATGCCCATCACTGTGGTTGAGCCCTGCGAGTGCTCAGTTACGCCAAGGCCGTAATAGATCGCTGCATTTTTAGCGCTAGCATAGACTCGCGCCGCGGCACGAACCTTTTCGGCGGGTACGCCGGTAACCGTTTCGGTCGTTTCCGGTGAATGACGCACATCGGAGATAAACTCACGCCAGCGCATATAGGTGTCGCCATCGGTGCGGGCTTCGATGAATGCCTTATCCTCCAGCCCCTCGTTAATTACAACGTGGGCCAGCGCATTAATCAGCGCCACATTGGTACCCGGACGCAGTTTCAGGTGCTGCTCAGCCTGGATATGCGGGCTGCGTACCAGATCAGTTCTACGCGGATCCGCGACAATTAATTTTGCCCCTTGGCGCAGGCGTTTTTTCAGTAACGACCCGAATACCGGATGCGCATCAGTTGGGTTTGCGCCGATCACCAGAACAGCATCGGCATAGAGCACCGACTCAAACGTCTGTGTTCCTGCTGACTCACCAATAGTGGTTTTCAGACCAAAGCCGGTCGGTGAATGACAGACACGCGCACAGGTATCGGTATTGTTATTGCCAAAACCTGCCCGAATCAGTTTCTGTACCAGATAGGTTTCTTCATTAGTACAGCGTGACGAGGTGATACCGCCGATACTGTCACGTCCGTAAACCTGTTGAATGCCACGCAGTTTATTTGCGGCAAAGCTGAACGCCTCCTCCCAGGAAACCTCCTGCCAGGGTTGATCAACCGAATCACGAATCATCGGTTTGGTCACACGGTCAGCGTGAGTCGCATACCCGAAGGCAAAGCGTCCTTTAACACAGGAGTGTCCCATGTTCGCCTGTCCACCTTTGTAGGGCACCATGCGGATCAGTTCGGAGCCCTTCATCTCGGCCTTGAATGAACAGCCAACGCCACAGTATGCACAGGTCGTTACTACTGAGTGTTCAGGCTGACCCCTGTCGATTACCGCTTTCTCCATCAATGTCGAGGTTGGGCAGGCCTGAACACAGGCACCACAGGATACGCAGTCGGAATCCATAAAGGTTTGATCCTGCCCCGGACTCACCTTGGACTCAAAACCGCGACCACTGATCGTCAGTGCAAATGTGCCCTGCACCTCTTCGCAGGCACGCACACAACGGGAGCAGACGATACATTTGCTGGCATCGAAGCTGAAATAGGGGTTAGAGCTATCGGTGGGAGCATCTAGATGATTTTCACCCTCAAACCCATAACGTACTTCACGCAGTCCCACAGCACCGGCCATATCCTGAAGTTCACAGTTACCGTTAGCCGGACAGGTCAGGCAGTCTAACGGGTGATCAGAGATGTAGAGTTCCATTATGTTGCGACGCAGTTTCGCAAGACGTTCGTTCTGCGTGGTGACCTTCATCCCCTCCTCTACAGGCGTTGTACAGGAGGCAGGCGTGCCGCGACGACCTTCAATCTCAACCGCACAGATACGGCAGGAACCAAAAGCTTCCAGATTATCGCTGGCGCAGAGCTTAGGGATCTGAATGCCCATTTCGGACGCCGCGCGCAGCACTGAGGTGCCCGCAGGAACACTAACGGAATTCCCGTCAATCTCCAGCGTTACCATATCAGTAGAGAGGCTGACCGGGGTGCCATAGTCCTTATCGAAATCAAAGTATTGAACTGTCATGCTGTTACCCCCTCACTGGTTTCTGATCGGGAAAAGTCTTCTGGAAAGTGGCGCACTGCACTCATTACAGGGAAAGGTGTCATCCCCCCCATCGCACAGAGCGAGCCATCAACCATGGTTTCGCAAAGATCCTGCAACAACTCCATATTAGCGTCCCGGTTCTGATTCGCCCGGATTCGATCGATCACCTCTACGCCTCGCGTAGAACCAATGCGACAGGGGGTGCATTTACCGCAGGATTCAGCGACGCAGAACTCCATTGAGAAACGCGCCTGCTCTGACATATCGACACTGTCATCAAAAACAACCACGCCACCATGACCGAGTACCGCCTGTTCTGCAGCGAATGCTTCGTAATCGAGCGGTGTATCCCATTGAGATCGAGGCAAATAAGCACCCAGTGGACCGCCGACCTGAACGGCTCTCATGGGTCGCCCTGTGTATGTGCCGCCACCGAACTCCTCAATCAGCTCGCGCAGACTCATGCCAAACGCGACTTCAACCAGACCGCCACGTTTAATATTGCCTGCCAGTTGGAAGGCAAGTGTTCCACGGGAACGACCAAAGCCCGCATCCGCATAAGCCTGAGCGCCCTGACTCAGTATGTAAGGCACGGCTGCAAGCGTCAGTACGTTATTTACAATCGTGGGTTGTCCGAAAAGGCCAACGATTGCGGGCAACGGAGGCTTGGCACGCACCATGCCGCGCTTGCCTTCCAGACTCTCCAGTAGTGAGGTCTCTTCGCCACAGATATAAGCTTTGGCACCCAGACGAACTTCAAGATCAAAGCGACGACCAGAGCCACAGATATTGCTGCCGAGATATCCGGCATCTTCAGCGCGGGCAATCGCTTCATTTAGTATCCGGTGCGCCTCAGGGTATTCTGAACGCAGATAGATATAACCCTGTTCCGCACCAACGGCGAGTCCTGCGATACTCATTCCTTCTATTAGCTGATAAGGATCTGCTTCCATCGCGAGACGGTCTGCAAAGGTGCCGGAATCACCCTCGTCAGCGTTACAGACGATATATTTAGTTTTGCCTTCGCCTGCTGTAGCATCATGCACGGTTTGCCATTTGATGCCCGTTGGGAAGGCCGCTCCACCGCGTCCGCGTAGTCCGGAGGCTTTAACCTCATCAACGATCGCCTGACCACTCATCTGCAGTGCATTTTTTAGCCCTTCAAAGCCACCATGTGCTTTGTAGTCTTCAAGGGATACCGGATCAGCTAACCCTGCACGTGCAAAGGTAAAACGCTGCTGACGTTTGAGGTACGAAATCTCTTCAGTCAATCCACGACACAGATCTGAATCCTGATTCGCGTCCAGCAACCCCGAATTGAGCAACTGATCGATCTTATCTTCAGTAACAGGCCCGTATGCAATACGCCCCTGTGGGGTTTCTATTTCGACCAGCGGCTCCAGCCAGAAGATCCCGCGAGAACCATTACGAATTAGCTCTACAGAAACGTCATTAGCCAACGCATAATCGTTGATCGCTTGCGCTATCGAATCAGCGCCCAGCGATTTAGCAGTGGTATCCTGCGGCACATAGACCTTAACCATTTACCACCTCCAGTTTCTGTGTGCGCAGTTCATCAATCAGCGCATCGAAACGCTCCGGAGATACGCGGGCATACACCTGATCATCAATACGTACGGAAGGAGAACAGGCACAGTTGCCGAGGCAGTAAACAGGCTCCAGCGTAAACTCCCCATCAGCAGTCGTCTGATGATAATCGACACCTAAAACCGCTTTTGCATGAGCTTCCAGCCCCCGACCACCCATCGCCTGACAGGCCTCAGCGCGGCATATTTCAATATTGCGCTTACCTGCGGGTGTCGTACGGAACTGGTGGTAGAAGCTGATGACGCCGTGAATCTCTGCAACCGTTTTATTCAACGCATGCGCGATCTGAGGCACGGCGTCTGGTGGGATATAGCCCAGTTCGTTCTGGATATCGTGAAGGATTGGTAAAAGCGCGCCGGGCTTTGCGATCAATTTATCGATTGAGCTCTGCACAGCCGCCTGTATCTGGGCTTTGGTTAAAGGCATCGACGCCCCCTAGTATTCTGCATATATGCATTCTTATTCATATTTTAACCATCAAAAAATCGCCTGATGGCACAATACTTGCGAATCTAACACTATTGAAACGGATAAAGAATATGTATTCTTGTGCATATGAAGCGTATCAACGTTGTTCCCGCATGGAGCTTTAGTGACAGCCACGGAAACCAGCTCAACCCTGAGTTGTTTTCGCTGCTGCGTGCCATATATCAAACCGGAAAACTGACTGAAGCGGCTAAGGAGATAGGGATCTCTTACCGTCACGGCTGGAACCTGATTCACAGATGGGCTGAGTTCTTTGGCACCCCGCTGGTCGAGATGCAGAAAGGGCGAGGCGCAACACTGACCAAGCTGGGCGAAAAACTGCTCTGGGCTGAGGAGCGTGTAATCGCACGTCTGGGTCCTCAGATGGAGTCGCTGGCCTCCGAGCTGACTCTCGAGATACATCATGAACTTCAGGCTGATAGCCCTTTCCTGAACCTCTATGCCAGCCATGGGTATGCGGTGGCGCTATTACCTGATCTCATATCTGATTTACAGCTCAATATCCAATATATGCCGGCTGATGCCGCTATTAACGCTGTCAGACGCGGCGAGTGCCAGGTCGCCGGTTTTCATCTCCCGAGACAGCTGGCAGGCAGTAAGATCTACCAGCAGTACCGGGAGCTATTAAGCGACCCTGATCTGCGTGTTATACGCTTTATTACGCGTAGACAGGGATTGATGATCGACAGAAAAAATCCAAAACAGATCCGTTCACTCCAAGACCTTACCCGTAAAGATGTAAGATTTGTAAACAGACAGGCTGGCTCAGGTACCAGCGCACTGCTTGATGAACTTCTCGGTCGTGAGGGCCTGAAACCGACCGAGATCAACGGCTATAACACGCGTGAATTTACCCATTCAGCGATCGCCGCTTATGTGGCATCCGGCATGGCTGATACCGGGATGGGCGTCGAGCCGCCTGCCCGCCAGTTCTCACTCGATTTTATCACGCTCGCAGTAGAGCATTACCTGTTGGTTTGTCTTGA
>JBFEXW010000044.1:0-11394 GCA_041562495.1 Marinobacterium sp.
GCCTATACCTCAACGCCTAAAACTGCAGCGCTGGATTCAGCCTACCTGCTACAGGCTGGTTCTTTCCGCAATCAGAGCGACGCTGATGCGATGCGCGCCCGTCTGACGCTGTCCAATCTGCCCAACGTCAAAACCAGCCGAACTGAAGGACAGAACGGTGTCTGGTACCGTGTCACCACAGGCCCCTTCCACACCTATGCTGAGCTGAAGTCCGCAACGGCCCGCTTGGAAAACCTCAATATTCATCCAATGAAGCGAAAGATCGACTGAATCAGCGGTTGAAAATCCCAGCTTCGCCCCCAACTAGGCTGTAAAGCAAAGCTTAGTATCAGGACTGATAAATATGACCACTATCGTATCGGTACGTCGCGGTGACCAGGTGGTTGTCGGCGGTGATGGACAGGTATCACTCGGCAACACGGTGATGAAAGGTACCGCTCGCAAGGTAAACACTCTGCCAAAACATCAGGTTATCACCGGCTTTGCCGGTAGCACAGCCGATGCGATAACCCTTAGGGATCTGTTTGAACAGCAGCTCGACAAGCATCAGGGAAATATCGTCAATGCCGTGATCCATCTTGCTCGTGAATGGCGTTCAGACCGCGTATTACGTCGCCTTGAGGCGTTGATGCTGGTTGCCAACAAAGAGAAAACCTTCCTGATCTCTGGCAGCGGTGATGTGATTGAACCGGAAGATGGTGTTATTGCGATCGGTTCCGGTGGCAACTACGCATTGGCTGCGGCAAAAGCACTGGTTGCCAACACTGATATGAGCGCCCGGGATATAGTCGAGAAAAGCCTGCATATCGCTGCAGATATCTGCGTATTCACCAACAACAACCTCACCATCGAGCAGCTTGAATCTGTAGGCTAAGGAATTTAAACATGTCTAATATGACGCCAAGAGAGATCGTACACGAACTTGATCGCCATATCGTTGGCCAGTCCGAAGCCAAGCGCTCCGTTGCAATCGCACTACGTAACAGATGGCGCCGCATGCAGCTCGACAGCGAACTGCGCGCAGAGGTGACACCGAAAAACATTCTGATGATCGGCCCAACCGGTGTCGGTAAGACCGAGATCGCGCGCCGTCTGGCGAAACTTGCCAAGGCACCGTTTATCAAAGTCGAAGCGACCAAGTTTACCGAAGTCGGCTATGTCGGACGTGACGTTGAAACAATCATCCGCGATCTGGTTGATCAGTCGATCAAAATGCATCGTGAGCATGCGATTGAATCCAATCGTTTCAAAGCTGAAGAAGCCGCTGAGGAACGTATTCTTGATGCCCTGCTTCCTGGTGCGCGTCCCGTTGGAACTGCAGAAACAGAGCGCAGCGATTCCTCAACCCGCCAGATCTTCCGAAAAAAACTGCGTGAAGGGCAACTGGACGATAAAGAGATCGAGATCGAGGTTGCACAGCCCAAGGTTGGCGTCGAGATCATGACACCTCCCGGCATGGAGGAGATGACCAGTCAGTTGCAGAGTCTATTCTCAAACATGGGACAGGACCGCAAGCAAACACGGCGTCTGAAGGTCAGCGAAGCGTTCAAACTGCTGACGGATGAAGAAGCAGCCAAGCTGGTCAAAGAGGAGGATCTGAAACAGCAGGCTCTGGATTCCGTGGAGCAGAACGGCATTGTATTCCTCGACGAGATCGACAAGGTCTGTAAACGCAGTGACTCTGGCAACGGCGATGTAAGTCGCGAAGGGGTACAGCGTGATCTGCTGCCACTAATTGAAGGCTGCACCGTATCAACCAAGCACGGCATGGTGAAAACCGATCATATACTGTTCATCGCTTCTGGCGCCTTCCATCTGGCACGCCCCTCTGATCTGATCCCTGAGCTTCAGGGACGTCTGCCGATTCGTGTCGAGCTCCAAGCACTGACACCGGATGATTTCCGCAGAATACTCACCGAACCCAAAGCTTCACTGACCGATCAGTACCGGGCCCTGCTGGCAACTGAGGGTCTGAGCATTGAGTTCGCAGAAGAGGGTATCAGTCGCATCGCCCAGCTTGCCTGGGAGGTCAATGAGAAAACAGAAAATATCGGGGCACGTCGCCTGCATACCATGATGGAGCGCCTGCTTGAGCAGATCTCGTTCAGCGCCGCTGACCGTTCCGGTGAAACACTGGTGATTGATCAGGCTTTTGTTGATCAGTATCTTGGCGAACTCAGCGCCAACGAAGATCTGAGCCACTATATTCTTTAATTCGACAGGGAGCGCTGAACGATGTCTAAAGTCCCTATGCCGCTTGAGATAAACCTTCACAAGCGCTCCAGAACACTGGAACTGGTATACGCTGATGGTTCATTTGAACTGACCGCCGAGTTTCTGCGTGTCCACTCGCCCTCAGCGGAGGTACGTGGCCATGGTGTCGGCCAGGAGGTGCTGCAGACCGGCAAACGGCTGGTCGGCATAAGTTCAATTGAAGCCAGCGGCAATTACGCCTTGAAGATCAGCTTTGACGATGGTCACGATTCCGGTCTATACACCTGGCCCTATCTTCATGATCTGGCTCACCAGCAGGAGAACTACTGGCAGGATTATCTGCAGAAACTGGAAGAGGAAGGCGGTAGCCGCGATAACGGCATGATCGCTCGCGGTTAGGGACATCTGCCACCGCTGCCGCTACAATACGCCAAAGGCTTAAGGACCGAACACCATGTCTGACAAACAGAAAACCACGCACTTTGGCTACACCGAAGTTCCCGTTGAAGAGAAGGTCAACCGCGTTGCTGATGTATTCCACTCTGTAGCAGCGAAATATGACCTGATGAACGATCTGATGTCAGGCGGAGTTCACCGGATCTGGAAACGCATCACCATTGAAGCGAGCGGTGTTCGGGCCGGACATCAGGTGCTTGATATTGCGGGTGGTACTGGAGACCTGACCAAACGTTTTTCCCGCATCGTTGGCGCTGAAGGCCGTGTTGTACTGGCAGATATTAACGATTCGATGCTGAAGGTTGGCCGCGACAAGCTGATCAATTCAGGTGTGGCTGGCAATGTCGAGTATGTTCAGGCTAATGCCGAAGCACTTCCGTTTGAAGATAACAGTTTCGATATTATCACCATCGCCTTCGGGTTACGTAACGTAACTAACAAAGAGGCGGCACTGGCTTCAATGGCGCGTGTCCTGAAACCGGGCGGAAAATTGATGGTACTGGAGTTTTCAAAGACCGATAATCCAGCACTGACCAAAGCCTACGACTTCTATTCATTCAATATCCTTCCCAAAATGGGTGAATTGATTGCCAATGATGGAGACAGCTATAAATATCTTGCTGAATCGATCCGCATGCATCCTGATCAGGAAACACTGAAAGGGATGATGGAAGATGCCGGCTTAACACAGGTTCGCTATCGCAACCTTACCGGCGGAATCGTTGCCCTTCATACTGGTATCAAACCTTAAACCGAACTGGGAGTCTGGACGTGAGAGAGCTGGACGCCGCTGCGATTGGTGGTTTAGAGACTGCAGTTAACGCATTTCTGGATCAAAGCCCGATGGTTCGGGAGAAACTGAACCGACTTGCGGGCAAGCGTCTCGGTATCAAAGTTCTGCCACAGGACTGGTATCTGCAGTTGCTATTCAGCGACGGCGAAATCCTGCTGTTAACGGAACCGGGAAATGCTGACGATGCACTCATTCAGGGGAAGATGGCTGATCTGTTGCAACTTCTCTATCAACCCAGAAAGGTACTGTTCGGGCAGGGGATCGCGCTAGAGGGTGATGCAGCGATGGTTCAGCGGATTCAGAAAGCGCTGGGCGATGCCGAGCTCGACTGGGAAGCCTGGCTTGGAGACCAGCTCGGCGACCTAAGCGCCGGCGTCCTGATCAGCAGTAGTCACAAACTCAGCCAATGGATACAGAGCTCTAATACCGATCTTCGACTCAGTATGAAAGACTATCTTCAGGATGAGATCCGTATACTGCCCAGTCGTATTGAATTTGAATACTGGGCAGATGAGATAGGCCGGCTGGAAAACCGGATCGAAATCCTCAGCAGGCGCCTGCAGTCACTTAACTCAGAAAGGCTTAACAACAACCAGAATCAAAATGGGAATAAAGATAAGTAGCGGTAGCTCATTAAACAGCCGGAAATAACGCCCAGTCTTCACCATTTGCCCCGTCTTCATCTGTTGCAGATAGCTACGGCACCAGAGATGAAAACCGATAAGCAGCGCGACAAACAGCAGTTTTGCGTGCAGCCAGCCGCCACTGAAACCGTAGCCCAGCCAGAGCCAGATCCCCAGCGCCAGTGTAAACAGCGCCATAATCGTCATAAAACCGTAGAGCTTGGATGCCATGATCTTAAGTCGCTCAACCTCCTGTCCAGCCTCCTGCCCCTCAACGAAATGAACAAAAATACGCGGCAGATAGAAGATCCCTGCCATCCAACTGGTCATCGCCAGAATATGAAAGGTTTTGAGCCAGAGCATCGCGTTTCCTTATCGATTGGGCTAGTCAGTGTTATCAGCAGAGGTTAGCCGGTTGAGCTTAGTATTAGCTGAACTAAGCTCTGGAGAACAGAGCCGAAATAGTTACGTAACTTACAAGTAACAAGCTGATGACTAATTTATCTCCATTAACGAGTAGAGTTCTGAACTACGTATCCGACGTTCGCCTTCCTCTTTAACACCCTGTTTTAAAAGCCTTGTTATCACACCCGGAACTTTTGAACGCACCTCATCCACTGTCATCCCGGGAGATAACGCCGGATCGTAAAGTGTGGCCGTAAGTAGCCAGTCCAGACTGGTTATCATCTGGTTTTTCGACTGATCATTAAAGATAGACGGGTAAAGCTCCGGCGAATCGTTAATCAGGCCCATAGACTGAGTCAACTCTTCAACAATACAGCTCAGTAATTTGCCCCGTTCTGATGCCCTGTCGACCGGTATCAGGATCACTCCCTTTGAGATCTTACCTGTCTTATCTGCAGCAATCTGGGAGACACAGAGCGCATCACCAGGAATCTCTCCCTTCGCCAGTTTGTGCCAGACCGCATTCATTGCACTTGAAGAGGTAAAGACCATCTGTAATTGAGGGTTCTCCGATACTCGCAGGATCTTCAGTCCTGTAGCGGTTTCCAGCAACCCAATCTGCTCATTCAACAGATGGTCGATCAGATCTGACAGGGACACCTGGTAAGTGACTTTCAGTCTTATAGAGCCGTCCCACCGCTTAAGTACCGAGTAGCCCCCGCGGTACTCCTGTTTCATCACAGCTTCAATAAACTGGTTACTGATCCGAGCTATATCTTCCGCACGAGAAGGCAAACTGATCAGCAGTACCAGCAGTAAAATCAGTGACTTAATGCGGAAATACACTTGTTACGTAACTCCAATCGCCAGCTTAATGACAGGGTAAATAGTAAAACTGCCAATGAGGCTATGACAACTCCGGACCAACCCCAGAGCGACCAGAACGGCTGCAGATAGAAGCCACCGAGACTCGCTCCAAGGTAATAGAACACCAGATAGAGTGCGGATGCACTAGCCTTAGCCAGCTTCGCATTGCGGCTTACCCAGCTACTCAGAGTCGAGTGGCAGAAAAAGAAGCCAAAACTGTTAATCATCAGTCCGATGATGATTGTGATCAGCGTATCAAAACCGGTTACCAGCGTGCCCAGGATATGGAGACTGATACCGAGCATCATTGCACGGGTGCGCGGCATATAGTCAGCGATCTTTCCCGACATCGCCGAGCCCAGTGTACCCGCCAGGTAGGTTAAAAACAGCATACCCAATAAACTCGCCGGTAGATTGTATGGGGGAGCCGCCAGTACGAAGGTGATGTAGGAGTACTGGTTAATGAAGATAAAAAAGTTGAGTCCGCCGATCAGATAGGCGCCTAGTAAGAGCGGATCGTTGAGATGACGATTAAGTCCCCCCAACATCGCGCCCAATTTAAACGGACTGGGATGAAAGTTTTCAGACTTCGGCAGTAGCCAGATAAAGGCAAGCACACAGATAAAGCTAACAGCGGTCATCACCAGAAAGGCGCCCTGCCAGCCCAGCCACTCACCGACAAAACCGCCAATCAGTCGCCCACCGATGCCACCTAGCGTGTTACCACCGATATAGAGCCCAACAGCCAGCCCCAGTGCCCGGGGCGTAAACTCATCATTCATATAAGCGATCGCGATTGCCGGCAGACCACCCAACATCAGTCCCTGAAAAGCTCTGAGCGCGATCAGTTCATGGTAGGTTTCGACGCCAAAGCTCAGTATCAGTCCGCAGATCACGACCGATACCAGCGTAATAGTCATAATGCCACGTCGCCCCAGAACATCCGACAGAACGCCATAAAACAGCAGCGAGATGCCGAGGGTCAGCGTCGTCGATGTGAAGGTCAAACCGGCTTCCAATGCGCTCAGCCCAAACTGCATCGACAGCGTAGGTAGCAGCGGCTGGGTCAGGTAAACATTGGCAAAGATCATAAATGAGCCGATACAAAGCGCAATTGTCGCGCGCCAGTAAGCTCTGCTGTTCGCTTCTATCACCGCAATACCTCCTGAAAAATGCTGGTGAAAGGGTAGAGCAGGCCATAAAATAAATAAAATATATGTTTATTATTCAATCCATAACTTTAAATTATGAAACTAAATCTTCGCTCTCTGGAACACTTTCGTATTATCGCCGAGGAGCGCAGCTTTACACAGGCTGCTGAAAAGCTTGGAATCGCCCAGCCAGCGGTAAGCATGAGTCTGAAAAAGCTCGAACAGACGCTCGGGATGCAGCTCATTCAGCGTGAAGAGCGCAGAGTACACCTCACCTCAGAAGGTCAGGCTCTGCTCAGGCATGCCGATGCGATACACCTTGCTGTGCAGAGCGCTGAGGATGAGATGGCCGCAATTGCCGGCCTGAAACAGGGCGAGGTGCGTATCGGGATACCCAGTATGCTCGGCTCCTACTTTTTCCCGCCGATTCTGATGGCCTTCAGAGATCGCTATCCCGAAATTCAACTACGGATTATCGAAGCCGGCACACGAAAACTGCAGAATATGCTTGATAGCGGCGAGATCGATCTCGGCGTCATTGTTGCCGACCCAATCCCCGACAATATGGAAACCCGACTACTGCTGAAGGCTCAGATGATGGTGATTCTACCGAAAGAGCACCCGCTTGCGGCACTTGAAGCGATCAGCGTTGATCAGTTTCTTGATGAGGATCTGGTGATGTTCAAACAGGGGTATTTCCATCGAGAGGTGGTCGATCGGCTCAGCAGACGCAAACGCCGTGAGCCCAGAATCACCGTTGAAACCAGCCTGCTGCCACTGATAAAGCAGATGGTGGTACGCGGCTTCGCCATAACTACGCTGCTAGAAATGGTGATTCAGGATGAGGAGCAGTTGGTAGCCCGTCCCTTTAATGACCCGGTATGGCTTGATCTTAGGCTCGCCTGGCACCCTGAGCGTTATCTGACACGGGCAAACCGGGCGTTCGTTGATTTTGTTCTGAAACAGCTGAACAACACAGACTGATGACAGTTTGTCAGTCAGAGACTACTATTCGCGTTCTAATTTCTGGAGATTCTCATGTTAGAAGTGAATAGCTATTTTGACGATCAGGTAAAATCGATCGGCTTTGAATCTGATAATGGCCCGGTGACTGCCGGTGTAATGTCAGTTGGTGAATACACCTTCGGCACCAGCAAAAACGAAGTGATGAAAGTGGTACACGGCGAACTGATTGTAAAACTGCCCGACGCAGAGAACTTCGTCAGCTTCCCGGCTGGCACTCAGTTTCACGTTCCTGCGAACAGCTCATTTGATCTGAAAGTACCAACCCCTACCGCCTATCTTTGCTACTACAGCTAATTCAGACAGGCACTTCGGCTGCGGGGCCACATTCCGGTCGCTCCGCATCCGGCAAAATTTAAATTATTTCACCTTTTGCTGAAAATATTTCTTTCCTGATATCGACATTCAATCAGCGAAACTCGCCGATTATGGTATACTCCGCGCCTTATTTTTTAGCGCTAGCCGCCGTCTGAAACCAGCCGTAGTGAGTTGAAAACATGAGCAAAGAGACTTCTTTAGACAAGGGCAAGATCAAAATTTTGCTGCTTGAGGGCGTTCACCAGTCAGCTGTAGATACGTTCAATGCACAGGGATACACCAACATTGAATATCATACTGGCTCCCTACCTGAAGAGGAGTTGATGGAGCGCATCGCTGATGCTCATTTCGTTGGCATTCGCTCGCGTACTCAGCTGACCGAAAAAGTGTTCGAAGCGGCGGAGAAGCTGGTCGCTGTCGGCTGCTTCTGCATCGGAACTAACCAGGTTGACCTGCCTGCTGCGACACAGAAAGGCGTAGCGGTATTCAACGCCCCCTACTCTAACACCCGCTCCGTGGCTGAACTGGTGCTTGCTGAATCGGTCATGCTGCTGCGCGGCGTGCCAGAGAAAAGCGCCAAAGCGCATCGCGGTGAATGGCAGAAATCGGCCAAGAACTCCTATGAAATCCGTGGCAAAAAGCTGGGTATCATAGGCTATGGCAGCATCGGCTCTCAGCTCAGCGTTCTTGCTGAAGGCCTGGGGATGGAGGTCTACTTCTACGATGTCATCACCAAACTGCCGCTGGGTAATGCGACACAGGTAGGCTCGCTGGCTGAACTGCTCGGCATGTGCGATATCGTATCTCTGCACGTACCGGAAACTGCTGCCACTCAGAATATGATCAGCACGCTTCAGCTCGACCAGATGAAACAGGATGCGATTCTGATCAACGCCGCCCGCGGTACCGTAATCGATATCGATGCACTCTGCACTGCATTGGAAGAGAAGAAGCTGCTTGGCGCAGCGATCGATGTATTTCCGGTAGAGCCTCGCAGCAACAGCGATGAGTTCATCAGCCCGTTGCGCGCATTCGACAATGTGATTCTGACACCTCATGTTGGCGGCTCAACCATGGAAGCGCAGATGAACATCGGCTACGAGGTTGCGGAGAAGCTGGTTCGTTACAGTGATAACGGTTCATCAATCACCTCGGTTAACTTTCCTGAAGTGGCGCTGCCAGAACATACTAAAGCACACCGTCTGCTGCATGTTCACCGTAACACTCCGGGTATTATGTCTCAGATCAACAATGTGTTCTCAGAGAACAGCATCAACATCTCCGGCCAGTATCTGCAGACCAATGAGAAAGTGGGCTACGTCGTTATCGACTGTGATGCCGACTACTCTCAGGTCGCTCTGGAAAAACTGGCGGGAATTGAAGGTACTATCCGCTGCCGCCGCCTGTTCTAAACACCTATCACCGCCTGCGAAGCTATTCCGCTTCGCAGGAATATCCCACAATACGAAATACTTCTTTTCACGATTTAGACGAAAGGCGGGTTACATCCTTCAGCCGGTGCGTTAATGTTGCATGCACTACTGACAGGACTGATCTCCGCCACGGATTTCAGCGCAATACATCTCCGAGAAACGAATGTAGGAGTGAAAGATGATCGAACGTACTGAAGTAAATGGTCTCCAGGTAGCCAGCGAACTCTATAACTTTGTTAACAACGAAGTGCTGCCGGGTACAGGCGTTGAAGCGGAGGCTTTCTGGTCCTCTTTTGCCGGCATCATCTCTGATCTAGCGCCACGCAACCGCGCACTGTTGGAAAAACGCGACCAGATTCAGGCACAGCTGGACAACTGGTACCGAGACCATAAAGACGGTTACGACTTTGCAGAGTACAAAGCGTTCCTGAAAGAGATCGGTTACCTCGTTGAAGAAGGCCCTGATTTCAAAGTATCTACAAGCAATGTAGACCCAGAGATGGCGACTATGGCGGGTCCTCAGCTTGTTGTACCAGTTATGAACGCCCGTTTTGCACTAAACGCTGCTAACGCTCGCTGGGGCAGCCTGTACGATGCACTGTACGGTACTGATGCGATCTCTACCGATGGTGGCGCTGAGATCACTAAAGAGTACAACCCTGCTCGTGGTGCTAAAGTTATCGCGTTTGGTCGTGATTTCCTTGATTCATCTGCACCTCTGGCGTCTGGCTCCCACAGCGATGTTACTGCATACACCGTTACTGATGGTCAGTTGACGGCTCAGATGGGCGACAGCTCTACTGGTCTGAAAGATCCTGAGCAGTTCTGCGGTTACCGCGGTGATGCAGCAGCACCTGAAGCGGTTCTGCTGGTAAACAACGGCATGCACTTTGAGATCCAGGTTGATGCTACCAGCCAAATTGGCAGCGAAGACAAAGCCGGTGTTAAAGACATCATCATGGAAGCGGCTCTGACCACTATCATGGACTGCGAAGACTCTGTTGCAGCCGTAGATGCTGAAGATAAGACGCTGGTTTACCGTAACTGGCTGGGTCTGATCAAAGGCGACCTGTCTGAGACTATCGAGAAAGGCGGTCGTACCTTCACTCGTACAATCAACGGTGATCGTGAATACACTGGCAAAGATGGCCAGCCTCTGGCACTGAAAGGCCGCTCACTGATGTTCGTACGTAACGTTGGCCACCTGATGACCAATAACGCGATCCTCGATAGCGAAGGCAATGAAGTTCCTGAAGGTATGATGGACGCGATGTTCACTTCAGCGATCTCTGTCCATGACGTTAAACATCAGGGCCGCTTTAACAACACTGTTTCCGGCTCTATCTACATCGTTAAGCCGAAGATGCATGGCCCTGAAGAGGTTGCCTTCACTAATGAGCTGATGGGTCGCGTAGAAGATGCTCTCAGCCTGCCGCGTAACACCATTAAAGTCGGCATCATGGATGAAGAGCGTCGTACCACGGTTAACCTGAAAGAGTGTATCCGTGCTGCCAGCGAGCGTGTTGTGTTCATCAACACAGGCTTCCTTGACCGTACCGGTGACGAGATCCACACTTCGATGGAAGCGGGTCCGATGCTGCGTAAAGGCGACATGAAGGGTTCTACCTGGATCAAGGCTTATGAAGATCATAACGTAGATGTTGGTCTGGCTTGTGGCCTGAGTGGTCATGCTCAGATCGGTAAGGGCATGTGGGCAATCCCTGACCAGATGGCAGCGATGCTTGAGCAGAAGATTGGCCACCCACTGTCAGGCGCCAACACTGCTTGGGTTCCATCACCAACCGCAGCAACACTGCACGCACTGCACTACCACAAAGTTGATGTTTTCGCCCGTCAGCAGGAGCTGGCAAAACGCGAACGTGCATCTGTTGATGACATACTGACAATCCCAGTAGAGCGCAACCCACAGTGGAGCGATGAAGAGATTCAGCAGGAACTCGACAACAACGCTCAGGGTATTCTCGGTTACGTTGTTCGCTGGATCGACTCTGGCATCGGCTGCTCTAAAGTGCCAGATATCAATGATGTAGGCCTGATGGAAGACCGTGCAACTCTGCGTATCTCCAGCCAGCATATCGCTAACTGGATCC